>JAJXUS010000310.1 GCA_021782675.1 Acidobacteriota bacterium | reverse complement strand
CAGCCGTGCGGCGGCGCGTTCGTACCTGCGCGGCGCGGGCTTTGCGAAGGACGATCTGCACAAGCCGATTATCGGGGTGGCGAATACCTGGACCGAGATCGGCACCTGCAACGTGCATCTGCGCCAGGTGGCCGAGGCGGTGAAGGAAGGCATTCGCGAAGCCGGGGGCACGCCGATGGAGTTCAACACCATCACCATCTCCGACGGCATCACCATGGGCACGCAGGGGATGAAGGCGTCGCTGGTGTCACGCGAGGTGATTGCGGACTCCATCGAACTGGTTGCGCGCGGCAATCTTTTTGATGGACTTGTGGGCATCGGCGGCTGTGACAAAAACATGCCGGGAATCATCATGGCGCTTTGCCGCCTGGATATTCCGGGAATGATGCTTTACGGCGGATCGATTGCGCCAGGCAAACTGAGCGCCCCCAACGGCGAGAAGATCGACATCACGATTCAGAACGTGTTTGAGGGCATTGGCTCGTATGCGGACGGGCGCATTGACGCGGCGCAACTGGAAGCGCTGGAGGCGAATGCGTGTCCGGGCGCAGGCGCCTGCGGCGGCCAGTTCACCGCCAACACCATGGCGATGAGCGCGGAGATCATGGGCATTTCGCCGATTGAGTTTTCGGGCGTGCCGGCGACCGCGGCCAACAAAATGGAGTCTGCGCGCGGGGCGGGGCGCATGCTGATGGATGCAGTGCGCGCGAACCGGCGGCCTTCGCAGATCATTACACGCAAGGCGCTGGAGAACACGATTGCCAGCGTGGCGGCGAGCGGGGGCTCGACGAATGCGGTGCTGCACTTGCTGGCCATCGCACGCGAAATGGGCATCGAGCTGAACATCGATGACTTCGACGCCATATCGAAGCGCACGCCGTTTATCTGCGATCTCACCCCGGCGGGCAAGTACGTGGCTTCGGACTACCAGGCCGCTGGCGGCTCGCGACTGCTGGCGAAGCGCATGATTGAAGCCGGGCACGCAGACGGCAGCACGTTGACCATCAGCGGCAAAACGCTGGCCGAAGAGGCCGCACAGGCGCATGAGACGCCGGGCCAGGTGGTGATTCACACCTTTGATAAGCCACTCAAGCCAAACGGCGGCCTGGTGATCCTGAAGGGCAACCTGGCGCCGGAGGGCTGCGTGATGAAGATTGCAGCCGCCGACCGCTATGAGCATCGCGGCCCGGCGCGCGTCTTCGACTGCGAAGAGGACTGCTTCCAGGCCGTGCAGTCGGGAGGCATCAAGCCGGGCGATGTGGTAGTGATCCGCTACGAGGGACCAAAGGGTGGGCCGGGCATGCGCGAGATGCTGCAGGTGACGGCGGCCATCAGCGGCATGCCGGAGCTGAGTCATACCGTGGCCTTGCTGACTGATGGGCGCTTCAGCGGAGCGACGCGCGGCATGACCGCAGGACATGTCGCGCCGGAGGCGTTTGTAGGCGGACCGATCGCGGCGGTGCGCGAAGGTGACATCATTCACTTCGACATCAAGAAACGCACGCTCAACGTGGAGATCAGCGACCAAGAGATGAAGGCGCGGCTCAAGAACTTCAAGGCCCCGGCGCTGCGCTGGCCGCAGGGCGTGTTCCGCAAGTATGTGGACCGGGTGCAGTCGGCGTCAGAAGGGGCGACGACGTAGGAAGTGCCAGCAGCCGTCAGCTCTCAGCTTTCAGCTGATTCTCGGAGAACTGACGAAATCGCGAACTGCGGACCAGGAACTTGGGCCGGAAACTCAACAACGAAAAGCTGAAGGCTGAGAGCCGATTGGATGCTTCAAGGAGCAACGAATATGGGGACAAAGGGAAATTCGCAAACATCGGATGCGCATTTGAACCCGCCTACACGGCTGACGGGATCGGAGATCATCTGGGCCACGCTGGCGGGCGAGGGTGTGGACACGGTGTTCGGCTATCCGGGCGGAGCAATTCTGCCGGCGTATGACGCGCTGCGCAAGTTTCCCATCCGGCACGTGCTGGTGCGTCATGAGCAATCGGCGGCGCACATGGCCGATGGCTATGCGCGCGCATCGGGCAAGGTAGGTGTATGCGTGGCCACCAGCGGCCCGGGCGCGACCAATCTGGTTACCGGCATTGCCACGGCGATGCTGGATTCAATTCCCATGGTGTGCATCACGGGCAACGTGCCCAGCAAGATTCTGGGCACCGACGCGTTTCAGGAGGTGGACATCACCGGCATTACGCTGCCGGTGACGAAGCACAACTTTCTGGTGACGAAGACCGAGGACCTGGCCGAGGCGATCCGTCACGCATTCCAAATTGCGCGTTCGGGGCGGCCCGGGCCGGTACTGGTGGACATTACGAAGGATGCGCAGCAGGCTACGGCAATCTTCGACTTTGAGGCGGCCAAGCCGCGCCAATTCCGTCCCCATCCTATGCTCAATGTGCAGGAGTCGGGATTGGCGCAGGCGGCAGAGCTGATCCGCAATGCAAAGAAGCCGATCATTCTGGCGGGGCATGGCGTGATTGAGTCCGCTGCGATGGAGCAGGTGCGGACGCTGGCGGAGCGGGCGCATATTCCGGTGGCGCTGACGCTGCTGGGCCTGGGCGGCTTTCCGGCATCGCACCCGCTGAACCTGGGCATGATGGGCATGCACGGCGAGGCGTGGGTGAATCACGCAATACAGGAGGCGGACCTGCTGATTGCCTGCGGCATGCGCTTTGATGATCGCGTGACCGGCAAACTGACCGACTACGCGCTCAAGGCGAAGAAGATTCACATTGAGATCGATCCCTCGGAGATCAACAAGAACGTTAAGGTGGACGTGGCGCTGATCGGAGACCTACGCCAGGTGCTGGAAGATCTGTTGCCGCGCATTGCGGGCCGTGATGGCTCGGCGTGGTTGAAGCAGATCGATGCCAGCAAGGGCGCGGTTGCGGTGCGCGACATCAAGAACCTGCCCGATTCGGGTCATCTGTATGCGGCTCACGTGATGCACGACCTGTGGCGGATCACTGGCGGCAACGCGGTGGTGGCGACGGATGTGGGTCAGCACCAGATGTGGGAGGCGCAGTATTTTCATCACGAGCATCCGCGCACGCTGGTCACTTCGGGCGGGCTGGGCACGATGGGATTCGCGTTGCCGGCCGGTATCGGGGCAAAGTTTGGGTGTCCAGAGAAGGACGTGTGGGTGATCGCGGGCGACGGTGGCTTCCAGATGACGGCGGCGGAACTGGCGACGATCGTGCAGGAGAAGATCAAAATCAATATCGCCATCATCAACAACGGCTATCTGGGCATGGTGCGGCAGTGGCAGGAGTTCTTCTACGAGAAGAATTACGAGTCGACCCCGCTGGTGAGCCCGGACTTTGTGAAGCTGGCGGATGCGCATGGAATTCCCGGTCGCACGGTACGGACGCGCGCCGAGGTCGCCGAGGCGGTGGAGCAGGCGCGGTCTGCGGACGGACCGTTTCTGTTGAACTTTATGGTGGAGAAGGAAGAGTCGGTATATCCGATGATTCCCGCGGGCAGCGCGCTGCATGAGATGATTCGCCGGCCGGGGAAACGGGCCAAGGATCCGCTGGAAGAGTCGGCGGAAGAGTAGGGATACAGCCTTTAGCCATCAGCTCTCAGTTGCACCATGCGGCAATTGGCATGAGCGGCAATTTGAGAACTCTCTTGGGTCCGGATGTTCAAAGAGAACTGATGTGACCTGTCGTCTGAGGTATCG
>JAJXUS010000309.1 GCA_021782675.1 Acidobacteriota bacterium | reverse complement strand
GACATCAACACGGGCAAGTATGTGGGGAAGACGGCGCGTCTGGAAGACACGATCCTCAAGACAAACCTCGATGCGATTCCGGAGATCGTCCGGCAGATTCGGCTGCGCGATCTGGGCGGCATCATCGTCATCGACTTTATCGACATGGATGAGCGCCGCAACCGGCACCGCGTGATGCAGGCGCTGGAAGATGCGCTGAAGGCCGACCGGGCGCCGTCGAAGGTCCTGCAGTTCAACGACTTCGGCCTGGTGGCCATCACCCGCAAACGCGTGCGTCAGTCGCTCGAACGCACCCTCTCGGTTCCCTGCAACACATGCACGGGAACCGGAATGGTGAAGAGCCCGACGACGGTCTGCAATGAGATCTACAGCGAGCTGCGCAAGATGCACCGGCAGCTCGATCGTGGTGATGTGCTGCTGCGCGTCCATCCTGAAGTGGTCAAGCAACTGAAGAGCGCCAATGGCCGCTGGCTGAATGAGATGGAAGAAATCACCGGCAAAACGATCATCGTAAAGAGCGATGCCACGCTTCACCCGGAGCAGTTCGACATTCACTAGCCTTCGATCCAGGCGATGCAGCCAGACCCTCTCAGCATCGTCTGGCTGCTTCGCCCGGTGTTATCCCCGGTCCGCTCAAAGCCACAGCTTCAAAGATTCAAAGGGACTTACCGGGATACGAAAAGAAATGTCGTCCGATCCGGCCGCCACTCTGTGTCTTTCTGCAGGCTGGCGCGTCCACAAAGCATTGGCGGGGAAAAAGCCCGGAATCGCAACTTATTGCCGCGGGTCGCGTCTATATGCGGTTGGGTTTGCTGGGGTTCCGCGTTGCCAAAGGATGCCCTTCAGGGTTGCAAGCATCTGCGGCGATTCCCCGTAGCATCCGACTTGAAAGAAACCCAGGTTTTTTTTGCAACAGGCCAGGCGCCAGACAGAAGAGCGCGGCCGTGAGAGGAAACAAAACCGATGTCAATCTCCAAACCAACGCTGCAACGAGTTGCGAAGCGCGCACTGCATCTGGGCGTAGCCTGCGGTCTTGCTCTGGGAGCCAGCGCGCTGGCACAGAGTTCGTCCTCCAGCTCCAGTTCGGACAATTACCGCAGTCACTACTACAACAACCAGTCCAGCAATCAATACGGTCAGGCCCGCAAGCCCCGCTATACCGGACATAGCTGGACGGACCACCTGACGTTGGAAGGTGGCGGCGGCGTCACCGCTCCCGGCGGCGGCACGCAGAAATATGCCAACACCGGTTTCAACATCCTGCTGGGCGGGGGCTTCCGCTTTAACCGGCGGCTGGATCTGCTGGCGGAATGGCAGTTCAACGACATGGGCGTGCCCCGCACGTTGTCGTACGTGGTTGCAGGGACGCCCGGGGGGAATGAGCATCTCTGGACCGCCGACCTGAACCCGAAGTACGACTTTCTGGAAGGAAGCCGGGCAGATGCCTATGTCATCGGCGGCGGCGGTTTTTCGCGCGCTCTGATTAACTACACCGCGCCGGTAACCGTTCCCTGCGGCTATGGCTACGGGTACGGCTATGGCTACGGCTTTGGCGGCTACGGGTGCGCCGGCAACGTCACCGTCGCACACTCCTCCAGCAACCAGGGCAACCTCGACATCGGTCTGGGCGGCGAATGGAAGCTTTCGGCGTACAACCGCGGCAAGCTGTTCCTGGAAGCCCGCTATGTGAAGATGTTTACCCCGAATCGTCCACTGCCTCCGGGCTACAACGCGATGCTGATTCCGGTCACGTTTGGTTACCGCTGGTAAGTTCCCTCCACCCAGTAATGCAAAAGCCCGCGGCACGCCGCGGGCTTTCTGTTGCTTATCGCCGGGAACTGCAGATTCCCTGCGGTAATGGCAGCACAACAAGCAAGGGCAACGGCAAATGCAGAAGCCTTTGTCGTTCTGGCTGTCATCCCCGAAGAAGATCTGGTTGTGGCTGGTCCGCGATCCCGGAAAACGCCGAAAAGAAAAGACAAAAGCAGATTCCCTACGGGAATGACAGCAAGAAAAGACAGCAAAAAAAGACAGCAAGAAAAAAATAAAGCCAGTTTTTGCGGCAGGCCTTAGTGCATCTCCTGCAGCTTGGCAGCGGCGATCTGACCGGCTGCCGTCAGCTTGTCCTTGTCCTTCAATTCGGCGTAGATTTTTTTCGCCTGCGCTGGGTTTGTCTTTTCGTAAACGGAGGCCAACTGCAGCTTCGCCTCTCCTGCGGGCACGGTTGTCGTGGGATGAGCCGCCAGTCGCGTCAGAATTGCAATCGCTTCACTCGAGCGCCCGTCCTGGTTGTACAGATTTGCCAGGGCGAGGTTGGCCAGCGCAGAGAGATTCTTGTCGCCACGGTCGGCCGCCTGCTTCAGCGTTGTCTCCGCCTTCGATGTCTGCCCCATCTCCATATCGGTCAGTCCCGCGAAGTAGAGGGCGTTCTTGCCGTAGCTGGTGGAACGATACGTCGACGCGATCTTCACAAACTCCGTGTTGGCCGCTTCAGCGCGCGCTGCCGAGGTGGGGTAGGTTCGCTGGCCGGGCTGCGAGGGTACGCCTGGCTGCGTAACCGGGGCGCTGTAAATGTCCATGGCATTGCCGAAGGCGACCGCCGCTTCCTCCTGCCGGTGCTGAAAGAACCAGATGGAGCCGACGCCCACGGCGACGACGGCGAGGGCGACGACGGCGAAGGTGATGGCCTCAGACTTATGCTCCTCCAGCCAGCCCAGCGCGCTGTTGGTGGAGTCGATCAAGGCATTGCTCTTAATGGCGTGGCGGGTTTGTGTGTCCACAGGGTGTACGTTGGTCCTTTTGAAATGAAGCGAACAGCAGCCGGGCGCTGGGAGCGCGCCAAATCTTAAGTCTAGCAGCGTGAATTTGAGACGGCAAACGGACGGGTGAATGCCGGGGCGGCAGATTTGCGTGGCGGCCAGAACCCCTTCTACTCTCCCTCGGCGAGCACCCGCAGCGCCTGCAGATCACGTGCCACCCAGTCCGCGTCCGACTGGAACTTCTCTTTCGTCATACCGGGCTGACGAAACAACGTAAATTCAACCAGCGCGCCGGGCCCGTTGGCGATCACCCGCATGGGGACGTAGATCTCCGCGCCCTGGCCAGGATCCACCCAGTGGTCCATCACGCCGAACTCGTTATGCGGCGAAAATCGAATGCGGATTGGACCCTCCGGGCCAGCGGCCCACCACCAGTCTGCGTCAACCGGCCGAAGGCCCGACTTGGCCAGCCCGGAAGCCCAGTGCGAGAAAGTCTCTGGACGCCAGATCAACTCGTAGAGATCGCGCCAGGATCGCGCGACCTCTACCTGAATGCAGTGGGCTTCCACTTTATACGCCCTTCCCGCCAGCCGTAGGCATCGTCAGACGCCCGTAGCCGGAAAACATCCAGCCCCAGAGGGAGGGGGTGCTGTCTGTAACGAAGAGCAACCTGAGGAGGGAACTGCCTCGCATGATAAGCAGGCCAAAAACACCAATCAGGCGACAGAGACCACAGGAGTGGCTTCCCCGCGCTCAATCAGCTCCTGGCACTGGATGCAGTAGGGCGTCCACGGGAGGGCATCAATGCGCTTGGGGCCAATCTGCTGCGAGCAGCGCACGCAGTCGCCGAATGTACCTGCCGCAATCCGGGCCAGCGCCTGCCGGACGAGCCGAAGTTGATGATTCCGCTCCGTCCCCGGTGAAAAAAGCATCT
>JAJXUS010000308.1 GCA_021782675.1 Acidobacteriota bacterium | reverse complement strand
TCGTCTGCGCATTCTTCACAATCTGCGCGCACGCCGTCATCACCGCCGTCGGAATCGTCGCCAGCCCCGCCGTGTACACCACATCGACCTCGTTGTACGGCAGACCCAGAATGTTCAGCGGGAACATCAGCTCACCTGTGTTCGCCACCAGATCGACATCCGCAATATTCAGGTTGCTCCAGCTCCCCGGCAGTCCAAACACCCACGCAATCTGCTCATAGGCTGGATCGATCAGCTCTCCGCGGCGTGGGCGGACATACCGTCCCTGCACCGAGATCAGCGGCGAAGGATTCGGCGCCACCGCCACCAGCGGCAGGTAACTCAAGCGCACCGTCTGCGCATGTGCCGTAATCCGCAGCCTCTCCTCATACTGCGTCGGATTCAGACTCGCCCGTTTGCAATACGTGTCAATGATCGCGGATGCCATCGTGATCCAGTCATCGGTCGTGTCGGCCGGCAATCCATAGGTCACGTAATCGCTGGGCTGCAGATATCCCATTCCGTCCTCCGGTTGTCCTTCCACTCGCGCTAAAAAGCCGGGCCGGCTCCTCAAGAGAAGCCGGCCCATCCTATGCATCCATTCGCACCGCTCAACCGCGCGTGCAGACAACGCATTCGCTGCCTACCCGTCGCGGCCGGTCGATTTATGACTGCACTATATCGTCGCGTTTTCAGCCGCAGCCGTTGCCGGCGCGCTGACTAGCGATCGACGATCACCTGGTAGTGCGCGCCTGCGGACGCCATCTTCACCACAGGAGCCCCGAACTTCACCACCACGTACTGCGAGGCCAGGGATCCCGGCACACCCAGTTGGAAGACGCGCGGGTTGGGATCGCTCAGCCAGTGGTATTCGATCAGGTCTTCCGTCACGATGTACGCCGGCAGTTGCGCTGTGCCGGAACCTGGAACGCCGGTGTAGCTGAGCGTCCAGTCTGGAATCAGGGGCAGCTCACCGGCCTGCGTAATCAGCGTCTTCACCGTGAACCCGCCGTTGATCTCCTTGGTGTGGAGCACAACGTTGAACTCGGTCTTCATCTCGCGATCGATCAGGTCCAGCAGTACGGGATTTGCATAGATTGCAGTCGGACGAACAGCATAGTTGTTGTTGGCAACCATCTGGGCAATCGTCGCCTTCAGGTTGTCAACGATCAGCTCACTGGTCGTGATTGTCGTCGTAAACCCGCTGGCTGCAATCTGCGCCGCTGCGCCGTAATACTGCGGCGTCGTCGGCGTGCTTAGCGACGTGTCGGTGCCATTCCACAATGCCAGGTCATGGGTATGCATCACGCCTTCGATGGTGTCCGCCAGGTCCTTGGCCTGCAGATACGCAAACTGGCTCTGTTGATTGCCAAGTTCGATATCGAACAGGTTGTAGTTGATCTGCGCCACCAGCGCCTTCAGAGGAACAGCCCGTTCGACCCGTGTCGGGCTCACAACCGGAGCCGAGATATTCCGCGGATCGACAAAGCCGTTGGCCGCCGTCGGCATGGGGATGCCCGTCTCTTCGAAATAGCGCGACGGGTGGCCGGTCGCCGGCACCTGCTTGATGCGCTGCCCGAACAGGCCGCGCCGGCGGACGATATCCGTGATCTCGGTCTGGTAAATCGGGACTTCGATCGCGCCTGGCCCGATGTAGTCAGCCGCGGCATGGATGTCATGGAAGTTCGCTTTCATGCAATTCCTTTCAGATAGCCCCAGGGGCAATGTTTGCGCTGCATATGGACAGCCCACGCGGCTCCTTTTTCCGGAGCCGCTTGTTTTGCCCGCGTTAGCCCAGCAATCCAGCACGCAGCAGTTGCGACTTCACCGCGATCCGCTGCTCAATGCTCAGGGAAGACATGGCTGCATCCAGCGAACCGGCTTCCAGCGAATCCAGATTCGCGATTCCCTGTTTGGCCAGCAGTGCAATCGCCGGTGCGGCCAGCGTCTTGCGGCCCGTTGCGACCGGCGCTGTCGACTGTGCCTTCATCTCGGCGATCTGTCCCATCGCCTCCTGCAGCCGCCGCTCCAGGTCGGCAATGCGGTCCTGCGCCAACGGTGCATCCACCGTGGCGACAATCCGCTGCACCTGGCCCGACATCGCGCTGTGCTGCACTTCCAGGCGGTTCACCGCCTGCTCCAGCGCGCCCGCGGCTGCTGTCAGCACCTCGAGCGTCGCCGCCAGTGATTCAAGAGAACGTTCCTGCTCCATCCTGTCTGCTCCTTTTTCACGTTTCGTCGAAATGCAGTGGAACACTGCCCCTGCACACCGCCCGATCGCTACGCTGCGCCCTGCATCGCCGCCACGGATGTCCCGCGCCGCCGCATCGCGGAGGGCTTCAGCCGGAATGCTGTATTCCGGTATGCCGCCTTCTCGCGCAGCAGAATCGCCGCCCCGGTAAACGTCACCCGCTTCAGCTTCCAGACCGAGGCGCGCATGTCTTCCACGTGCGCATCGGCCAGTTCGTAGGACATGCCCATCGTGCCCGCCGGCAGATTGCGCAGTTTTTCTTCGATCTCCGGAAAATCCCGGCCATACAAGTAGCCGCCGACCACCAGTTGCTGGCCGCGGATGTCCGCCTCGGTCAAAATGCCGCACTTGCTGCGCGCATCGTGACCGTCCCAACCGGGTCGAAAATCCACCGCCATCCCCAGCAGGGAAGGCAGTGCGCTCTCTGCCGCCGCCCGGGTCAACACCACCCGATGGCCGCGCGACCCGCTCGGCGCCTTGTCGCTGGGGACATCCACCAGCGTCAGCACGCCCTCAAACGGCACCCGGTTCGGGTGCCCGTGGACAGCAGGGAACTCGACCGCCATCGCGTCCAGTCTCATGCGCTCTCCATGTGTTCTGTTTTTTGCTGCTATGCAGCGGCAGGTTCGCCGCTGCAATCTCATTGCCCCGCTCCGCCATCGCGGACCACGGGTAACTGCCGGCCGCCAATCAAGGCGGATCGCCCGGGCTCAGTGCGCTGCAGGCTGCAGCGGCCCCAGGCCGCGCATCGCGCGCACCTCATCCACCGTCAGCACGCCCGCGGTCAGCAGCGCCGTCTGGATCTGCACTTCCTGCATCTCGTCGCGCGCCTCCAGTTCGTTGAACACAAACTGGAACTCCCGCCAGCCCAGCCGCTTGCCAAAAACATCACGCGTAATATGCTCGGCCAGCATCCTCGCCATCGGCGCAATCGTGGACCGGAAGGCCTCATCCGCCAGCTCCTGCGCCGTGTTCCGGTTCACATCGTGCTCAATGCCCAGCACCATCGGCGGCAGCCCAAAGGAATTCGCCACCATCCGAATCAGAAACTCCTGCCACTGGATGCGCAGGTCTGCATCCGTACCGCCGCTGAACTTCAGCACCTCCGGCTTCTGCTCGCAGGTCAGCAGTGGTACGCGCCCCGTACCCTCAATCTCGTCCTGCCACCAGCGCAGCAGACGATTGTGGTGCTCGGGCGTTGTCTCGTTCAGCCACAGCGCATACTGCACCACGCTGTTGCTCGCCAGCCGCCCCGCATAGCGGTTCGCCGCCAGAAAGCTGTTGACGGTCTCGAAGGCCACCTCCAGCGGCCCCAGCCCGAACGGGGTGTGCGAGCGCGGATGGACGCGCAGGTACATCAGCTCCCGGTCCAGCAATGGAATCTGCGCGCCCGGCCCAACCTTGTTCGTGTTCTGCGCATAGCGCGGAGAATCCGGGTCGCCATTCCAGTTCGCATTCAGCTGGATGGT
>JAJXUS010000307.1 GCA_021782675.1 Acidobacteriota bacterium | reverse complement strand
GCGCTGCCGGCGATGCGGGTGAGGGCGTCGGGATATGGAGCGGGCGGCCGTGACACGCCGGGGCAACCGAATCTGCTGCGGCTTCTGGTGGGCGAGGAAGCGACGCAGGAGACAGGTACGGAGCCGATCGCGATTATCGAGGCCGTGATTGACGACTCGACCCCGCAGTTGCTGGCGTACGTGAGCGAGTTGTTGCTTGAGGCCGGGGCATGGGATGTGTACCGCGCAGCCGTGCAGATGAAGAAGGGACGCAACGGCGTGCAGATGACGGTGCTGTGCCGTCCGGAACTGACGCCGGCGATGCGCGATCTGCTGCTGCGCGAGACGACGACGATCGGGCTGCACTGGCGCGTAGAGCAGAAGGTCTCATTGGCTAGGGAGTTTGCCGAGGTGCGGACCGAGTGGGGCGTGGTGCGCATCAAGATTGCGCGCTGGCCGGCGGGCGAGGTGGCCAACGCAGCGCCCGAGTATGAAGACTGCCGCAGGATTGCGCGGGAGCGTGCAATTCCGCTGAAGCGCGTGATGCAGGAGGCGATCCGCCTGTACGCAACACTGGACAAGAAGGAGACGCGCAGATGAATCGAATGCAGATTGAATCGCTGCTGCAAGATGTGAGCGAGGGCCGCACGGGTGTGGATGCGGCACTGGAGCGGCTGCGCCATCTTCCATTTGAGGACCTGGGCTTCGCCAAGGTGGATCATCATCGCGCGCTCCGGACGGGCATGCCGGAGGTGATCTTTGCCGAGGGCAAGACGCCGGAGCAGGTGGCGCAGATTTTTGCGCGCATGGCGCAGGCGGGTGGCAATGTGCTGGCGACGCGCGCCTCGCGGGAGGCTTGCGAAGCTGTGCTCGCCGCGGAGCCGCGCGCGACGAGTCATCCCCTGGCTCGCACCATTACGCTGGCGCAGGCGCCGACGCCGCCCGGTAAGGGCACCATCTGCGTGGTCTGCGCAGGAACAAGCGACCTGCCTGTGGCCGAGGAAGCGACGGTGACGGCGCGTCTGATGGGCAACACAGTGGAACTGATTGCCGATGTGGGCGTAGCCGGTATCCACAGGCTGCTGGCGCAGAAGGAGACGCTGCAGCAGGCGCGCGTGCTGGTGGTGTGCGCGGGTATGGAGGGTGCGCTGCCCACGGTTGTGGCGGGACTGGTGCATGCGCCGGTGGTGGCCGTGCCGACGAGCATCGGCTATGGCGCATCGTTTGGGGGCATGGCGGCGCTGTTGGGCATGCTGAACTCCTGTGCGCCCAACGTAACGGTGGTGAATATCGACAACGGCTTTGGCGCGGCTTGCGTGGCTTCGCTGATCAATCACATCTAAAATTCAGAAGCGGCGACGGCGGATTGCCCGCATTGGAGTGCAGCCCGCGAGTTGGGAATTGCACGCCTCGACGGCTGGATTTGACGGGGTCCAGTGCTGAGAGATAACGTTTACCCAACTGATCGAATTGCCGGCGGTAACGCGCTCCTGCAAAGATCCGCATGGCAATCAGGTGAAGACTCCATGGCTTATTCCCGCAGAAGCTTCCTCAAGACCAGCTCCGCAGTTGCATTTGCAACCATGGCGAAGGTTCGTTCGATGGCAGACCCCGCCACGCATCCGGCCGCGATTGTGCCGCAACTCAGCCAGTTCGGATATGGCGATGTAACCCTGTTGGAAGGGCCGGTGCGCGAGCAGTTCGACCGAAATCATGCGTTCTATTTGGCGCTCGACGAAGATGCGCTTCTGAAGCCTTATCGCCAGCGGGCAGGGCTGCCTGCGCCGGGCGAAGACATGGGCGGCTGGTACAGCTGGCAGCCGTTGAGCGATATCAACAGGAGCCCCAATAACGGGTTTGCGCCCGGCCACAGCTTTGGGCAGTATCTCTCAGGGCTGGCGCGAGACTATGCGGCGACAGGGGACCCGGCAACAAAGCAGAAGGTGCATCGGCTGGTGCAGGGGTTTGGGCCGGCGATTACGTCGAATTTCTGGCGTGAGAACCGCTTCCCGGCTTACACCTACGACAAGATTTCGATTGGGATGATCGATGCACACGAGTTTGCGGACGATCCGCTGGCGTTCAAGGCTCTGGACGCGGCGCTGGATTCAGTGAAGGATCATCTGCCGCCGGGACCACTGTCTCGTGCGGAACAGATTGCGCGGCCGCATACGGATATCTCGTTCTGCTGGGACGAGCCGTACACCCTGCCGGAGAACCAGCTTCTGGCGTGGCAGCGCGGCGCGGGCAGTCGCTATCGCGAGATGGGCCTTCACTATCTGGCAGATAGCTGGTACTGGGATCCGCTGGCCGCGGGCGAAAATGTGCTGCCCGGCAAGCATGCCTACAGCCACGTGAATGCGATGAGCAGCGCGATGCAGGCGTATTTTGTGCTGGGGAACGAAAAATACCTGCGCGCGGCGAAGAATGGATTCGAGTTTGTGCGCACGACGCAGAGCTTTGCGACGGGCGGATGGGGTCCGAATGAGGAGTTTCGCAAGCCGGGGAGCGGGGACCTGGGCGAGAGCCTGACGAAGACACATGCGAGCTTTGAGACGCCGTGCGGGTCTTACGGGCACTTCAAGATCACGCGCTACCTGCTGCGAACGACGAAAGACAGCCGGTATGGCGACAGCATGGAGCGGGTTCTCTATAACTGCATTCTGGGCGCGTTGCCGATCGAGAAAGATGGCTACGGCTTCTACTACTCCGACTACAACAACGACGGGACCAAGGTGTATCACCCGCAGACGTGGCACTGCTGCACGGGAACGTTCTCGCAGATTACGGCGGACTATGGGATCAGCGCGTACTTCCACGATGCCGGGGGCGTGTATGTGAACCTCTACGTGCCGTCGCGGGTGGCGTGGAATGGCGCCGGAGGACGCGTGACGCTGACGCAGAAGACAAACTATCCGCACGAGTCCGCGTCGCAGATCGAAGTTGCGACGGAGAAGGATATGGCGTTTCCGGTGTATCTGCGCATTCCGGCGTGGGCCGGGGCAAAGACGGCTATCGCGGTGAACGGAAAGCGGGTGAGCTTGAGCCCTGCGCCGGGGCAATTTGCGCGGGTGGAGCGGACGTGGAAGAACGGCGACCGCATCGAGATCGAGTTTGAGATGGCGACGACGCTGGAGGCCGTGGACGCGCAGCATCCCGACCTGGTGGCCGCGGTGCACGGGCCGCTTGCGCTTTTTGCCGTTGGGGAGATTCCGGCGACGGTGCGGCGTGCCGATATGCTGGCGGCGGCGCAGGTTGCGAAGGGCTCGACCGACTGGCAGGCGAAGATGGATACCGGCGTGTTGACACTGCGGCCGTTTGCGGCCATCGAGAAAGAGAAGTACCGACTGTATCTGCAGACGCAGGCCTGAGGGTACAGGCAGCAACAAGCAAGCCGGAGCGGTTGCTCCGGCCTGCTGCGTTTCATGCTGTGCGCCGGTCAGGGCCGGTCGTAGAAGCGGAAGAAGAGCGAGGGTTTTGCGCAGGGCTCGGCGCGGGCCACGAGTTGCTGCTGCTGGGTGTCATTGAGCGGCGTGAACGCGCGCGCGAGCTGCACATTCTCTTCGAGCTGAGCGATGGTGTCGCAGCCGATGATGACGGTGCTGACCGGGCGCGACAGCGTGTAGTACATGGCCTCACGCATGTTCCGTGTGCCGGGGCTGGTGGTCTGGATGGTCATGCCTTCCCATGAGTGTTTCTGCTGTTCGATGGAGGGCGGCG
>JAJXUS010000306.1 GCA_021782675.1 Acidobacteriota bacterium | reverse complement strand
TTTGGCCAGCAGAAACTCCGCCAGGTAGGCGCCATCCTGCCCGGTGATGCCGGTGATCAGGGCGGTCTTTTGAGGCTGAGCAGGGGCTGTCATTGCCGGGCGATCTCCGCGAGTACGGTGGTGAGCGACTGGCGCCACTCCGGCAGCCGCACACCGAACACGCGCTCCAGTTTGTCACAGTTCAGGCGGGAGTTGAGCGGACGCGCCGCGGGCGTGGGGTATTCCGCGGTGGGGATGGGCGTAAGCCGGGCCAAGCCGGACCGGCCGGCGAGCGCAGCCTCCGCAAAGCCGAACCAGCTGGTCTGGCCAGAGGCCGTCAGATGATACACGCCGGAGCGCTCACGCATGGTGTTCGGCGCGGCCAGCCACTGCTGCGCCAGCGTGGACGTGGCCGCGGCAATGTCCCCGGCGCAGGTGGGTGCGCCCGTCTGGTCGGCAACGATGCGCAGCTCTGGCTTTTGCGCGGCCAGCGCAAGAATGGTGCGCAGAAAATTTTTGCCGCGCGCGCCGTACACCCAACTAGTCCGCAGCACCAGATACGGAACGCCGGCGGCGGCCAGCGCCTGCTCCCCCGCAAGCTTGGTGCGGCCGTAGACGTTCAGCGGGTGCGTGGCGTCCCTCTCGCAGTAGGGCCGGTCGAGCGTGCCGTCAAAGACATAGTCGGTCGAGTAGTGGATGACCGCCGCGCCCACCTTCTGCGCCGCAGCCGCCAGCGTGGCAACGGCCTGCGCGTTGATGCGCGCTGCCAGCTTCGGCTCGCTTTCGGCCTTGTCCACAGCGGTGTAGGCGGCGGCGTTTACGATGAGCCGCGGCTGCACCCGCGCGACGGCGGCGTGGATAGCGGCATCGAAGGTCAGATCCATCTCCTCGCGCGACAGGGCATGGACCTCTGCCCACGGCGCCAGCACTTGCGCCAGCTCTGCGCCCACCTGCCCGTTGCGGCCTGTCACAAGCACGCGCAAGGCGCTCACGAGGCCGGCTCCGTAAGAATCTGCCGCAGATACGCGCCGTAGCCGCTTTTGCCAAGCTTCGCGGCCAGCGCTTCCATCTGCTCCGCGCCAATGTAGCCGAGACGATAAGCAATCTCTTCCGGGCAGGCGACCTTCAGCCCCTGCCGCTTTTCAATCGTCTGGATAAAGGTCGCGGCCTCGATCAGCGAATCCTGCGTGCCGGTGTCGAGCCACGCGAAGCCGCGGCCCAGGACCTGCGTATGCAGTTGCCCCCGCTCCAGATACCAGCGGTTCACGTCGGTAATCTCAAGCTCCCCGCGGGCGGACGGTCGCAGGCCTTTGGCCACTCCCACCACCTGCGGATCGTAAAAGTAAATGCCGGTCACGGCGAACCGTGACCTTGGCCGCTGCGGCTTCTCTTCAATCGACAGCGCGCGGCCGTTGGCGTCAAACTCCACCACGCCGTAGCGCTCGGGGTCGGTCACCGGATAGGCAAAGACGGTGGCGCCGGTCTTCTGCGCGGCGGCAGCGTGCAGCATGCGCGGCAGGTCGTGCCCGTAAAAGATGTTGTCGCCCAGCACCAGGGCGGAGTGGTCGCCGCCAATGAATTGCTCGCCGATGAGAAAGGCCTGCGCCAAGCCGCCCGGCTCCGGCTGCACGGCATATTCAAAGCGCAGCCCCCACTGCTCGCCCGACCCAAGCAGCGTTTCAAAGCGCGGCGTGTCGGCGGGCGTCGAGATGATCAGAATGTCGCGAATCCCCGCCAGCATCAGCGCCGGGAGCGGGTAGTAGATCATCGGCTTGTCGTAGACCGGCAGCAGTTGCTTGGACGCAGCCAGCGTCAGCGGATAGAGCCGCGTGCCGGAGCCTCCGGCCAGGACGATGCCCTTCATCGCGTATGCTCCTGCGCCGCCATCTCTCCGCGCGTCGTGTAGTTCTGGTCCATCCAGTCGCGATAGCTGCCGCTCTGCACCTCGCGCACCCACTCCGCGTTGTCGAGATACCACTGCACCGTCTTGCGCAGCCCGGTCTCAAACGTCTCCTGCGCCCGCCAGCCAAGCTCCTGTTCGAGCTTGGTCGCATCGATGGCGTAGCGCCGGTCGTGGCCGGGGCGGTCCTTGACGTAGCGGATCAGTTGCCGGTGCGGTGCATGTGGGGAATCTGGCCGAAGTTCGTCGAGGATGGCGCAGAGAGCCGCAACCACTTCCTTGTTGCTGCGCTCGTTCCGTCCGCCCACATTATAGGTTTCGCCGGGGCGGCCGCGCTCCAGCACCAGCCGCAATGCGCGGCAGTGGTCGCCCACATACAGCCAGTCGCGCACGTTCATGCCGTCGCCATAGATCGGCAGCGGCTTGCCTTCCAGCGCGTGCGTAATCATGAGAGGAATCAGTTTTTCCGGGAAGTGATACGGGCCGTAGTTGTTCGAGCAGTTGGTGATGATCGTCGGCAGACCATAGGTGTGAAAGTAAGCGCGCACCAGGTGGTCGCTGGCCGCCTTCGACGCGGAGTACGGACTGTTGGGCGCGTAGGGCGTCTCTTCGCAGAAGGGAGGATCGTTGGGCTCCAGCGAACCATAGACCTCATCGGTGGAGACATGCAGAAAGCGAAACGCCTGCTGTTCGGCGGAATTCAGCGTCTTCCAGTAGGCGCGCGCCGCCTCCAGCAGCACAAACGTTCCGCGGATGTTCGTCTCGATGAAGGCCTCGGGTCCAAGAATCGACCGGTCCACGTGGCTCTCCGCGGCAAAGTGCAGGATCGCGCGCGGACGGTGCTCATCGAGCAGCGCGTCCAAGGCAGCGCGGTCGCAGATATTTGCACGCGTGAAGGTGTACCCCGGCTTGTCCGCAACGGCCGTCAGGTTCCGCAGATTGCCGGCATAGGTCAGGCAATCCACGTTGATCAGGGGATCGGCGCCCGGCGAATGCGCCGCACACCAGTCCAGGACAAAGTTAGAGCCGATGAAACCGGCGCCGCCAGTGACAAGAATCGGAGTTTTTGGGCTTTGTGGACTGGCCAGGGGACGACCTCAAGCAATCGAAGTTGCGCCCGCCGGGCGACCAGGGTTCGCAGATACCCCGGGGTGCGCGGAAACGCACCCACAGTGTACCGGAAGCTTGCCGCTCCCCACCGCCGCGCCCTAGGCGCGAACCGCGGAGATGTCCAGTTCAATTTTCAATTCATCCCCCAGAACCACGCCCCCGGTCTCGAGCGCCGCATTGAACGTCAACCCATAGTCGCCGCGTTTGATCTTCGTCGCCGCCGAGGTCCCTATCCGGATATATCCACGCAGATCCTTGCCTTCTTCCGAGGGCGCTTCCACGTCCAGCGTAACCGGCCTGGTGACGCCATGAATCGTCAGATTTCCATCCACCTTCCACTCACCGTTGGAGGACGGCGCGACGCGCGTGCTGACAAAGGTGATCGTTGGATACTTGGCGACATCCAGAAAATCCGGGCTCTTCAGGTGAGCGTCCCGCTGTTCCTCGTTGGTGTTGATCGTGCCTGCGTCGATGGTCGCTTCAACGCTGGAAGCCGCCGGGTTCTCCCGGTCGAGCACGATGGTGCCCTCCACCTTCTTGAAGCTGCCGCGTACGTTGGTGATCATCATGTGCCGGATCGTGAACTGCGCGCTGGAGTGCGCCGGATCAATCTTGTATGTCGTGGCCAAGGCCCGTATCTCCCTGTTCGGTTGGAATGATTCGCAAGCGAGTGCGATAGGTAGTAGATGGCGCAGCGACCGGTGACGATGCTCGAAATCTCGGCTGCGCGTTACACTCTCCCTGATGGAA
>JAJXUS010000305.1 GCA_021782675.1 Acidobacteriota bacterium | reverse complement strand
CTATGGCTTTCGATTGGCTCGCCGCTGGATGCCTTCGCCGATGTTCTGCTGAGCGCGCACATGGTGGAGCATCTGATTCTGATGATGGCGGTGCCGCCCCTGGTACTGCTGGGCTTTCCGGTGGTGCCGTTGCTGAGGGGCCTGCCTCGCGTTGTGCGGACCGGTATTGCAGGGCCCCTATTGCGCGTGACTTCTCTGCGCAAGCTGGTCCACGGACTGGTGCATCCTCCGGTGGCATGGCTGGCGATGAATGTGACCCTGCTGGCATGGCATGTCCCCGGGGCCTACGACCTTGCCCTTGAAAACGAGACGATTCACGACATTGAGCACCTTTGCTTTCTGTTTGGAGCGATGCTGTTCTGGTGGTGCATTGTGGAGCCATGGCCCTCAACGCGGAGGCCGTATCACTGGGGCATGCTGCTTTACCTGGTGACGGCAGACTTTGTGAACACCGGACTCTCGGCGTTCCTGGCTTTCTGCAATCGGCCAGTGTATGCGTTCTACGTGGAGCACCCGAATCCATTCCAGATTCAGCCGGTGCCTGACCAGGTTCTGGGCGCAGTGGTGATGTGGGTGTTTGGATCTCTGGCCTACCTGCTGCCGGCGGGCATCATCACGATGGGGCTGCTGCAACCTGCGCGGAAGCCGCGCATTCTGCACCAGGCCTGAGCCGCCACTGCTTCCCTTCCCATCCGACTTTCGCTCTGTAGGATGCCACAAAAAAATTTACTCCTCCGGCTAACTAATCCTTTAGTTGTGGGTCTATAGGGGTGTACGTGATTCAGGTTCAACCCTCAATTGTCTTGAAATAAGGGACTTGCAATGCCTCCAAAGAAATCCAACACGCTGACGGAAGCCGAGCTGAGACTGATGAAGATCCTGTGGCGGCGGGGCGAGTCGGCGGTAACGGACCTTGTGGCGGCGATGCCGGAGGGGGAGACGCTGGCGTACAACTCTGTGCTGACGACGATCCGGATTCTGGAACAGAAGGGATATGTGGAGCATCGGCAGGAGGGCCGCGCGTTCATCTATCGACCGTGCATCGAAGAGCAGGAGGCGAGTCAAACGGAGATACGGCATGTGCTGAGCCGCTTCTTTGGGAACTCGCGGGAGAGGCTGCTGCTGTCGTTGCTGGATGATGAGCAGATCTCGCCCGCGGAGTTACGCCGGCTGAAGCAGGCGATCCAGCAAGCTACGCCGGATGCACCCGGGAGCGATGCGCCGGAAGAGGTGTCGCGATGATGGCGCATGGGGCGATGAGCACCTGCGGAATGGCGCTGTTGAGCCTGGGAGAGAGGCTCGACGTGGTGCTTCACTGGGTGGCGCGGTTTGCGGCCCCGGTGGCAGTGACGGCTCTGTGGCAGGGAGTGGCAGTGGCCGGGGCGCTGGCGCTGGTCTTTCGCGTGTCGCCGCGGGTGCCTGCTTCGCATCGATTCGCGGCTTGGGCGGCGGGGTTTATTGCAGTGGCAGCCCTGCCTCTGGCGCCGCAGTTCCTGCATACAGCTGGCAGCGGAGAGGGCAGTGGCGTGACGGCTGCGGGAGCGATCCACCAGCCGTGGCTGCAGCTGGATCTGCGGTGGAGCGTGGCGATCGCGGCACTGTGGGCGGCATTCTCTCTGATGCGCGCGGTGGACCTCCTGGCCCACACGGCGCGGGTGCGGCGGCTTTGGAAGCAGGCGATGCCGGTGACGCTGCCGAGCCCGATCAGCGGGAAGGATGAGTGGTTTGGGCTGCGACGGAGCATCCAGATTTGTTCGACGGCGGATCTGGACCGGCCGAGCGTGATTGGATTCTTTGCCCCACGGATCCTGCTGCCGGGATGGCTGCTGGAGCGGCTGACTCCGGCGGAGCTGGAACAGGTGGTGATGCACGAAGCCGAACATTTGCGGCGTGGCGACGACTGGACCAACTTGCTGCAGAAGCTTTGCCTGGTTCTCTTCCCTTTGAATCCGGCGCTGTGGTGGATGGAACGACAACTGTGCCGCGAGCGCGAGATGGCCTGCGATGAGGGCGTGGTGCGGCAGACGCGTGCGCCCCGCGCCTATGCTGCCTGCCTGGCGAGTCTTGCTGAGCGTGGGCTGGCGCGGCGGGCAGAGGCACTGTCACTGGGTGCGTGGCAGCGGAGGCCGGAACTGGTGAACCGCGTCCATCGCATCCTGGCGCGCAGGCCTACGCTGAGCCCGCTGGCGACCGGGGCTTTCCTGGCAGTGGTGGGATGCGGGCTCGTGGCGGGTTCGGCTGAGCTGGCGCAGTGTCCGCAGCTTGTGGCGTTTGTGCCGACGCAGAGCAAGGCCGCGCCATTGCTACCCAAGGCAGAGACATATGCGCAAGGGCGAGCCGCGGCTTCGGCAGCTCCTCCATTGGAGCTGCAGCAGAGGGCTGCCATGCATCGGAATCGCGCTGCAGCCGAGGTGGCGATGGAATCGCGCAGGAACTTGGTGGCTCAGGCGGAGCGCGTAACGCCGTTGCAGGAAGAAGGCCCGACGCGAGCTGAAGCAACCCGCGCGGTGATGCCGGATCGCCGGCAGGCGCGTGCGGCGGAACAAGGCCAGGCGATGATTCTGACTGCGTGGGAGCAGATGGAGATTGTGCAGATTCCGGTGGCTCAGCAGCCAGCAGGCGGGGATGTAGTGATGCCGGATGAAGGTCGCGGCACGGCGCAGCCGGTGCAACAGTTCACGGTGACGCGGCTGATTTTCCGCGTGGTTCCTCGTCAACAGGTTCAGAGACTTGCCGGACCGCCAGTGGCGCGGGAAGGCTGGCTCGTACTTCAACTTTAACCAACTCAAACGAACTCACGATGGAGGGTCGGCATGTCTGAATCAACTAATTCATTAGTGGCAAAATCCAAACGTCTGGTCATTCCGGCGGGCGTAACTGCGGCGGCGCTTTTGGGGGTGGTGCTGCTGGTGGGGCACCAGACGGCGCAGGCGGCCAGCAGCGCTGCAATGCCGATGGACGACAGCAGCGTGTCGTCGCTGGTGTCGCTGGATAATGCAGTGGAAGCGGTCGCAGCGCGTGTAACGCCTGCGGTGGTGAGCGTGAGTGTAACGGCGAAGGTGAGCCCGGACCAGGCGATGTCGGATGGCGGACAGGGGCAGCAGCAGTTGCCGCCGGGATTCCAGCAGTACTTTTTCGGCTTTGGTTCGCCGTTCGGCGGTCAGGGTGCGCCCCAACAGCCGCAGGTGGAACATGGCATTGGGAGCGGCATCATCATTTCGCCGGATGGTTACATCCTGACGAACCATCACGTCGTTGACAATGCGACCCAGATTCGCGTGACGATGCATGACCGGCGGGTCTTCCCGGCAAAGCTGGTGGGTGAGGACCAGCTGAATGACCTGGCAGTGATCAAGATTGACGCGAAGAACCTGCCGAGTATCGCCTGGGGCGACTCGACCAAGCTGCGGCCAGGACAGACGGTGCTGGCGTTTGGCAGCCCGTTTGGATACTTCCAGTTTTCGGTCACGCGCGGAATTATCAGCGCACTGGACCGGCCGAATCCGTTTACGGACAATCCGCGACGGCCGGGTGATTTTATCCAGACCGATGCGGCAATCAATCCGGGCAACTCTGGTGGTCCCCTGGTGGATGCTCATGGCGAACTGATTGGCATCAACACGTTCATCATCACGAACAGCGGCCAGTTTGCAGGCGCGGGCTTTGCGATTCCATCGGAAATTGCGCGGGCATCGGCCGAGTCCATCATCAAGACGGGAACGGTGCAACACGGATACCTGGGCATCGCGATGAATGACGTGACGCCG
>JAJXUS010000304.1 GCA_021782675.1 Acidobacteriota bacterium | reverse complement strand
AAAGCAGCAGGGCGGCAGGACTCAGTTAGCTTCAATCAATGAAGTCATTGCCATCGATCTAGCTTTCACTGAGCATTCGGAAGAGAAATCGGGCAGCGCGCACTGCATTTCCATGCGCCCGAAAGCCGGGCCGGGGGCTGCGCATTGGGGCGCAAATAGGAGTAAGCTGCAAGTGTTCGGGGTTTGCCGCCATGCCTGCCACCATTCATCGCATTCCCGTTGATGTCGAGCGCCGGGAGACGGGCAGCGGCGGGCGACCGCCTGTACACCACCGGCCGACCGGCGGTGGAGGTGGGGGCGGCGATGAGAACTGGGAGCGCCGCAATGGCCGCCGCGGGCCGCGTGAGCTGCTGACCCGCTACCGCATGGGCCTGGGGTTTGCGCTCGGCGGCGATCTGATTTTTTTCGTGATCCTGGCGGCAGTGTTTTTCGCGCAGCAGCATGCCAGCCACATTCCTCAAAACGACCTGTATCTGCTGGACTGGAAGCCGCTGGCGATCCCTCCGATCCTATGGCTGAATACGGCCGTGCTGGTGCTGAGCGGGTGGACGGCGGAGATGGCCCGACGCAGCGTGTTCCGCGAGCTGGATGTGATGGAGGAATGGCTCGGGCTGGGTCGGCCGAGCTCCCGTCGGGCGTTGCCGTGGCTGATAGCGACGGCGGTCCTGGGTGTTTTATTTATCGTTGGCCAGATCGTCGCATGGCGCCAGTTGGCGTCTGAAGGCGTGTACTTTGCGGCCAATCCGGCCAGCCATTTCTTCTACCTGATTACCGGCGCCCATGCGCTGCACCTGGCCGGCGGCGTGGGTGCGCTGGGCGTCGCCGTTGGTGCGCTGGTATGGTCCAAACGGCTGCAGGCGCGACAGATCGCTGTGGACTGCGCTGCCTGGTACTGGCATGTGATGGGCGTGCTCTGGGTGTTTCTGTTCGGGCTGCTGCTGCTGGCGCAGTAGCGGGTGGCTCTGGCCGGCGCCGGGGCAAAAGCAGAAGCAGATTCCCTTCGGGAATGGCAGCAAAATGAACAAAGGCAAAAGCGGAAGCAAATCCCCTGCGGGGATGACAGCAAAAAGAACAAAGGCAAAAGCAGAAGCAAATCCCTGCGGGGATGACAGCAAAAAGAACAAAGGCAAAAGCAGAAGCAAATCCCTGCGGGGATGACAGCAAACGATGCGGCGGGAAATAGCCGTCATCGGCCCGACGGTGGTCAACGCTTCGGCTGGAAGATGTCTTCGATGCGATTGCTGAAGAATCCTGCGATGGCAAAGGCCAGGGGCAGACTGGGGTCATACTTGCCGGTCTCGATGGCGTAGATGGTCTGGCGCGAAACGCCAATTTTCTGCCCGAACTCATTCTGCGACAGCCCGCGAGCTTCACGCAGTTCCCTGACGCGATTCTTCACTGATACTTTCGCGTTGCCAGAGCGCCCCCAACCATCCAGAGCGTCCCCATCAGCGGCCAAACCCAAACCCAGTTCGGCGTAGGCAGACCGACATTCTGCAGAAAGCCAAAAGTGAGCGTCAGGATGGCCGTTCCCGTAAAGGCGAAGGCCAGCGCATGCAGCATGATCTGGCGCTGCAGTTCATCGCGGCTGCCCAGAAACTGCAGGAAGACACGCACGAAGTAAAGCGCGGGGATCGCGGGAAGTACAGCGACGGCAAACTTCCATTGATGAATGGGGAGCTTCTCAATGATGAGGAGCGAGACGACCATAGTGATGGCGTAGATGCCGAGCGTCATCAGCGCCCGCAGGCGGAATGCCTTGCATGCATTGTCCACAGGTAAAGTCTCCTTTACAGGAAGAAACGTAAAGAAGGCTTTGCATCCTGTCAATGTCTTTTTCTAAGGAGCCATGCACGAGGCGGGCGCAGGGTGGTCTGAGCCGCCGCCGACAAATTGCACGATCTCCAGCTTGTCGCCGTCGTTGACTGATGTTTCGGGCCAGGCGCCGCGAGCGATGATGCTGCCATTCTGTTCGACAGCAATGCGGTCCGCGCGAAGTTGAAGGTGTTCCAGAAGTGCGCTAAGAGCGGTTCCCGGTGCCAACTGGGCGAAGTCTCTGTCCTGGCCGTTGATCGAAAGTTTCATGCGGGTGCGTTTCCCTTGCTGCTACCAAGGTAACGGACACGCTAAACCGGAGTCACGTCGACATGCGACTGCGTCAGGCGGCCAAGCATCCGTCGCACACCACGCCGCACACGGGAGCCAAACGATTCCACCAGGGGCATAGACGCCAGCATGCGTTGCTGCGCTACGGCAAGGATGCGGGCGGCTTCAAAGGCAGGCGCCTCAAAGTCGAGGATCTCGTCGTCCGGTCCATCGTAGAGATAGCTATCGTTCAGGTAATCGACGGCGTGGCTGACCATTTCGAGCGCACATCCCTGCTCCCGCGTCATGGAGCGGCGCAGCCCGCGCCGGTGCTCAAGGGGATCGATCGGCGCAGCCGGCATCTGCGGGGGAACAACCAGTTGGAGCCGGGGACGACCGTGTCGAGTCGCCGGCACAGGCTCGCGCCGATTGGTGGAATCCGAGGACAGCGGGGAGAAGGTTCCGTGCGTCGCCATAGGGCACCTCTTCCATTGATCGTCCACCCAGGCAGGCCAGATGTGCGCACAGAAGTGCAGCGCAGCGGTCGTACCGATTCCATTCTGAAACACACTGCCAAAATGGAACTTCGGAAGTTACTCGTGCGCGTAACGATGTTTGACCCTCCGGAATATTTGCGGGTTACATGCAGCGGTGGACATCGCTTTGATACGCGCAAAGTTCGAGCTGGCCACAGGATGCGGACCCGAGGCGTCGCCTTGACAGTGCCGCAATGGAACCTTAGAGTCGAGCTAGAGGCGGGGGCGAAACAATGCTGGCCGCCGGCGACCTCGGCTTTCTCATGCAGACTCCCAATTACTTCTGGAATTATCTGCCGCTGCTGTTGCAGATTGCGGTCGCAGTGGGGCTGGCCAGCTTCATCGTGCTTGCCTCCTGGCTGATCGGGCGTCATCGTCCGACCCGCATCAAGCTCTCCACGTATGAGTGCGGCATGGATCCGCAGGGCGATGCCCGCGGGCGATTTTCTGTACGCTTCTACATGGTCGCCATGCTCTTCATCCTGTTCGACGTGGAAGCCGTCTTTATGTACCCCTGGGCGGTGATCTATCGCAGGCTGCCGCTGCTGACCGGTTCCCGATTCTTCGGCTTCTGGGAGATTGTGGTGTACATCGGGTTCATTCTGGTGGGCTACTTTTACATCGTCAAGAAGGGCATTCTGGACTGGTCGAACGACAAGGCGGACCTGTAGCCATGACGGGACCTGTCAGCGCCGAAGAAACCCAGCAAGCGCTCTCCACCCATGGAGACGATCCCGCCATCCAGGCCCTGGCCGCACAGTTGCCGCACGCGGTACAGACGGCGCGGTTTGACCGGCAGGAAGTGACGCTGACCATAGCGCGCGAGTCAATCATCGACGTGTGCCGCGCCGTGCAGCAGGCCGGTTACAACTTCCTGGCCGATGTGACCTGTGTGGACTGGTATCCCTCGCCGTTGCGTTTTCAGGTGACATATCACCTGCTGTCGCACTCCCTGCACCGGCGCCTGCGGCTGTGTGTAATGGTGGATGACAACGACCCTTCCGTCGACAGCATTACGGGTGTGTGGCCGGCGGCAAATTTTTACGAGCGCGAAGTCTTCGATCTTTTTGGAGTGCGATTTGGCGGTCACCCGAACCTGCGCCGCATCATGATGCCGGAAGACTATAACGGCCATCCGCTGCGCAAGGACTTCCCTG
>JAJXUS010000303.1 GCA_021782675.1 Acidobacteriota bacterium | reverse complement strand
GCTGCATCTTCGTCAGCAGTTCCTTGACGCGCGTCGCGTGCTGCCGGGTCTCCTGCAGATGCGTGGTGAAGGCCTCTTTCAGCTTTGGGTCGGTCGCTGCGTCCGCCATCTTCGGCAATGCTTCGGTCAGTTGGGTTTCCACCGAATACATTGCATCCAGTTGCTTGTTGTAGAGAGCGCGCAGATTTTCGAGATTTGCTGAGAATAATGCCATGGGGGAGCCTCTTGGTCTTCCTGTGAGATTCGCCAGAGATCAGGCGTCTACTCAGTGGGATTCCCGCAAAGAGGATGGCGTTGCCGGAAAAGTAGAAACGGGACGCGCTCCGGTGCGAGGATGTTCACCGCGCACCATGAGCGCCAGAGACTACACCGCGACCGTAAAGGTATCCCCGGACCGCTCGACAGAACGATACAGTGTGTCGCGCTCTACCGGCGTACGGCCGGCGGCGGTGATCAGCCGCATAAGGTCGCTGCGGCGCAAGCCCTGCGGTGTCTGCGCGCCAGCGTCATGGTAGATCTTCTCTTCGATCACTGTCCCGTCGATGTCGTCGGCCCCAAAGCGCAGCGCAATCTGGGCGATCTTGTCGGTCATCATCTGCCAGTAAGCTTTCACGTGCGCGAAATTGTCGAGCATCAGACGGCCGACAGCAATCTGGCGCAGATCGGTCAGACCGGTCGTTGTGCGCAGATGATCGAGCGCCGTGTTGGCGGGATGAAAAGATAGTGGGATAAAGGTCTGGAAGCCGCCCGTATCGTCCTGCAGCGACCGCAGCCGCACCATGTGGTCCACCCGGTCTTCGTCGTTTTCCACGTGCCCATAGAGCATGGTTGCGTTGGAGCGCAGGCCCAGCTCATGCACGATGCGGGCAGTATCGAGCCACTCTGAGCCGTCGATCTTGTGATCGCAGATGATGTGGCGCACGCGGTCAGCGAAAATCTCCGCACCGCCGCCGGGCATGGAATCGACGCCGGCATCTTTCAACTTCTGCACCGTCTCGCGGACTGACAACTTGGCCCGGCGTGCGAAAAAGGCAATCTCCACCATGGTGAAGGCCTTGATGTGTACCTGCGGAAAACGCTCTTTGAGCCCGCGGACGAGATCGAGAAAATAGTCGAGGCTCAGATCCGGATGCAGTCCCCCCACGATATGGAATTCTGTGACCGCTTCGGAGTAGCCCTCCGCGGCGCGCTGCCAGGCCTGCTCGAGGGCCATCGTATAAGCGCCGGGGGCATCTTTCCGCCGCCCAAAGGCGCACAGGCGGCAGGCAGCCACGCAAACGTTGGTGGGGTTGATGTGGCGATTGACGTTGAAGTATGTGATGTCGCCGTGCATCCGCTCCCGCACGCGGTTCGCCAGCCAGCCGACAGCAAGAAAGTCCGGCGAGCGATATAGAGCCACGCCGTCGTCGAAGCTCAGGCGCTCTCCCGCCTCGACCTTCTCGGCAATAGCGTGCAGCCGTCTGTCGTCCGTCTGGAAGGAGTGGCGGGGCGATGAGGCGACACGAAACTGGGGTTGCGTTTCCACGGGCAGCACTCCTGCCTCTATGATAGGCGGCCCGGGTGACAGAGACAAACCTGTCGGCCCGGGCCGTTTTGATGCGTTCGTGGGTTGCTACGCGAGTGCTAATTGCCGCCGGTCGTCTGCGGAGCTGCGTCACTGACGATGACGCCGTGAATCAGAGTCGCCGCCACCGTACGATCGCCCACCGAAGCCACCTTGCGGATGCGCCAGCCGGGCGTCCACCAGGTCCAGGTATCGGCCGCAGGGTCAATCTCATACACATAAGGGATGGTGTAGGAGCTGGCAATCACGCGATGAAGCGCAGCGTCGTACTGGAGTCCGCTCAGATTGTTGGTCGGAACGTTCAGCGCCTGCCAGGTCTGCCCCTGGTCCTTGCTATAGGCCACGCCAAGCCGACCGCCCGCCCAGAACGTTCCCGCAGGATCGGCGGCGACATAGCGTACACGCATCCATCCCGCAGGCATGCCCACGGAGTGCCAGGTCTTGCCCTGATCGTTAGAGACATAGAGTGCATTGCCACCGTTTGCGACAACAGCGCTCCCCACGGCAGCCACGCCGATGAAGGAGTCGTGATGGTCCACGGGACCACCCTTCCAGGCGATGTCGTGCTCGCCGCTCGTGTAGATCCCCTCATCGGTCGCGGCATACCAGTTGCCGCCGCTATAGGTCAGAGCGCGGACCGAGCGGGTAATGCGCCCATCCGGAAGCCACCTGGACTCCGTGCTGACGATGCGGCGCTTTTTGCGGTAGTGAACGACTTTGTGGATGACCTCGCGCTCCCGGTTGTCGGCGGGCTCGAACGTGCTGCCGTGGAGCGTATACACCCCATGATTGGTACCGGCCAGAAGGGTGCCCGCCGGAGACATGGCCAGCGAGAAAACGTCATCGCCATTCAAACCGGAAGCAATCTGTTGCCAGTTGCCGCCAAAGTCGCCGGTCTTGAAGACGCCGCCAAACCGCTTGTCGTTCACAACGCCGGCATAAATCGTCCGGCCATCGTGCGGATCGAGCGTCAGCGCGGCAACCTGCCGCTCAGAGAATCCGTGATTTTCCTGCTGAAAACTGCGCGCCCCATCCTCGCTGACCATGATGCCGCTGCGATCCGTGGCCAGAATGACGTGCTGCGAATTCTTCGGATCGACGTAGACGTCATTGACGATGATGTCCTTTGGAGTCATCAACGTCCATTTAGTGCCCGCATCCGTGGTGCGATACAAGCCTTCCGTCGTGCCCGCGTAGACAATGTTGGCATTGTTTGGATCCTGCTTCAGCACGCGCGTGCGACGGGCCGCAGACGGAATGCCTTGAATCTTGCGGAACTGATTGCCCGCATCTTCACTCTTGTAAATGCCGGAACAGGCACTGGAGTAGACAACGTTTGGCGCATGCGGATCGATGATGATCGAAAAGACGTCGGAATCAACGATCAAACCATTTTTGATATTGAACCAATTCTTGCCACCATCGGTCGTCTTCCACGGCAGGTGCCAGGTGCCGGCGTAGATGATGTCGGGATTCACCGGATCGATCGCGATGGACTCGATTTCATGGATCTCCTGACTGCCTGCGGGGCTGATGCGACTCCAGTGCAGTCCGCCATCTTCACTGCGGTATACGCCTTGCAGCGTTCCGGCGACGAAGATTTTGGGGTTGGACGGAGCCTGCGCGAGCGCGCGGACCGACTGCCCGAACATGTCAGAAACCGAATGCCAACTGTGTCCGTCGTCCTCGCTGATGAAGATGCCACCGGCGGGGTGGTCCAACTGCCAGGCGCCGACGACCACGCGCTTTGGCACAGCTTCGTCATAAACGATATTGTCCACCACCATGGCGTCGGAGGGTGAGATGCGGCTGAGACGCATCCAATCCTTCCCATTGTCCGTTTCGTAGATCCAGCTATTGGTCGTTCCCAGCAGGATATGAGAGGAGTTTGCCGGGCTGTACTCCAGGCTGCGGGCATCGCCGCCGTACGGTCCAACATCTTTCCACGACTGCGCCTGGTGTTGCTGGGCGAATAGGGGGCATGCTGCGGCCAGCAGGGCCAGGGGCAGCACTTTACGCATCGCATTCATTGGGCATTTCATCCGGTGTGACATTTTGAAGAAATTCACCATCACTGTACCGCATTCTCCCCTGTGGCTGTTGCCGCGGGTCTGAGCGGGCTGAGAAACGACTGAAAAAAGGGCCGGCCAGAGATTCTGGCCGGCCCCGGACTGAGCACCTCTTCGAAGTTACTTCGTGGAGGTGGTCTTCTTGGCGTGGTGG
>JAJXUS010000302.1 GCA_021782675.1 Acidobacteriota bacterium | reverse complement strand
TACGGAGTGGTCGGCGACGCAGCGCAGATTGTTCCGGCCATGATCGCTGCGCTCTAACCGCTGCTGTCGCGCCTTACGGGAATCCAATGCTCCCAATTGCCCAGAAGTACGCGTTTGTCGTCTTCGCGATGCTCACACTGGCGTGGGGCGCGCACGGGTTCTATCGTCTGTACTGCCGGGTCCGGCGCGGGCAGCCTGACCCGGAGCTGCGTTTCAATCAGCCACTCCGCCGCCTCTGGTACGCCCTCACCACCAGCCTCACGCAGGCGCGCACCTTCCGCAAGCGCGGCATCGTCAGCACATTTCACGCATTCATCTTTTACGGCTTTGTCGCCTACATTCTGGTAAACATCGTCGATGCCGCGGAGGGCTATTGGGACTTTCACATCTCCTCGCGCACGCCCGCCGGTGCTACCTATAACCTGTGCGCCGATATCCTCAGCTTTCTCGTGCTGGTCGGCGTCATCGCGCTCGTCGTTCGCCGCTTTGCTCTTCCGGCGCGCCGCGACTTCCGCTTCAACGCGCGCACGCTGCTGCATCCTGAAGTCAAGCGCGGATATATCAGCGTAGACTCGCTCATCGTCTCTGCCTTTATTCTGTTTCACGTGGGCAGCCGCGCCATCGGCGCCGGTGCACGCCTTGCCCAGCAGGGGCCGGATAAGTTTCAGCCCTTTGCTTCCTGGATCGCGCGGTGGATCTCTCCCGAACACGCCCATGCCTGGCGGCTGTTCGGATACTGGGGCGCGCTCGGCAGTGTGCTGCTGTTTCTGGCATATTTCCCGTACACCAAGCACGTGCACATCTTCATGGCGCCGCTCAAATACTTCTTTGCGCGTCAGGAACCATCCGGTGTGCTGCCGTCGGCAAATATCGACCTGGAATCGGAAGACCCGCACATCGGCGCCAACCGGCTGGAGGAGCTGACCTGGCCGCGTCTGCTCGATGCCTACGCCTGCATCCAATGCAACCGCTGTCAGGACGTCTGTCCCGCGACGGCGACAGGAAAATCCCTGAGCCCGGCAGCGCTGGAGATCAACAAGCGCATGGAGCTGAACGGCCTGGCGTGGACGCACGAAGGCTTCGGAAGCGGCAAGGCGAGCCCCCGGCCGCTGCTCGAATTTGCGCTCACCCCCGAGGCCGCCTGGGCCTGTACCACTTGTGGCGCGTGCATGCAGGTCTGCCCGGTGCAGGATGAGCAGATGCTTGACCTGATCGACATCCGCCGCCATCAGGTGCTGATTGAAGGCGACTTTCCGCAGCAGTTGCAAACCGCATTCCGCGGCATGGAGCGCGCGAAAAATCCCTGGGGCATTGGCCAGGACAAGCGCATGGACTGGGCGGCCGGCCTGAACGTTCCGACCACGGATGAGCTGCCCGATCCCGACGTGCTCTATTGGGTGGGCTGCGCCGCCAGCTACGATCCCCAGGCGCAGAAGACCGCGCGCGCCGTGGTGCAGTTGCTGGCCTATGCGGGTATCAAATTTGCCGTGCTGGGCAAGCGCGAGTGCTGCACCGGAGACAGCGCCCGCCGCGCCGGCAACGAGCTGCTATACACCCAGCTTGCGAACGAAAATATTCAGACGCTCGACACCGTGCGGCCGAAGCTCGTCCTCGCAAGCTGCCCCCACTGCATGAACGCCATCGGTAAGGAGTATCCGCAGCTCGGCGGCAACTACCGCGTCATGCACCACACGCAGTACCTGGCGCTGCTGCAGGCAGACGGCAAACTGCATGGCGACCGGCTGGACCGCACCATCACGTATCACGACCCCTGTTATCTGGGCCGACATAACGGCGTGTTCGATGATCCGCGCGAGCTGCTGCGACAGGCGGGCGCGGAGTTTGTCGAGCTCGACCGCCGCCGCGAGAATGCCTTCTGCTGCGGCGCAGGCGGCGCGCAGTTCTGGAAAGAGGAAGAGCCCGGCGATCAGCGCGTCTCAGAGAATCGATTTGCTGAGGTGAAGCAGCGTCTGGACGGGGCGCGTAACGAAAAGACCCTGGCCGTAGCCTGTCCCTTCTGCCGCAGCATGCTGGGCAGCACGCCCGGCCAGAGCGCGGACGGCAGCATCGCAATTCAGGATGTCGCTGAAATTCTTCTGGAGTCCGTCGAGAAAAAGCGGGGCGTCCACAAGCAGGCTACCGGGATCGCGCCAGCGTCGGCGACTGGTGCCGCGCCCGCGCCAATCGCACCCACCAACCTCGCACCTGCCGAAGTCATACCCGAGGCTTCTGCCGCGCCTCTCGCCAGCCCATCCGCAACACCGCAAGCCGCCGCGGCGGTTCCGCAAGTGTCGTCGGATGCAAGCCCGGCGCCGCGCAAAAAATGGTCGCCGAACAAATCCACCGTGCCTGCGCCGGCCGTTGCGGAGCCAGCGCCCATCCCGGTCGTTTCGAAGCCGGAACCCGCGTTCGCTCCACCGCCCGAGCCCGTCACTGCAACCGCGGACCCATCCACGCGCAAAAAGTGGACGCCCAAAAGGCCTGTCGAGAACGCGCCTCTCTCTCCAGCGGATGCTCCCGGGCAAACGTCCGCGATCGACCCATCTCCAACCGCCGCGCCTGCCCCGGACGCTGAGATTCCGGCTCCTGCGCCGCCGCCCGCGCGCAAGAAGTGGAATCCCAAAGCATCCAAGTGAGGATGCACCTCTGTGTCGAACCTCCTGTGCTACCCATGCTTTCCCGACGGGTGGAGGAAATTCCTGCCGCCGCCGGCTACGTCTTCGAGCCGAAGTGGGACGGCTTCCGCGCGCTCGTGTTTCGCGACGGCGACGACGTCCTGATCCAGAGCCGCGATGGCAAGAGCCTCAATCGCTACTTCCCGGAGATGATCGAACCGCTGCGCGCGCAGCTTCCGCCGCAGTGCGTGCTCGACGGAGAACTGGTCATCGCGAAGGATGGCGCACTCGACTTCGACGCGCTGCAACTGCGCATTCATCCCGCGGCCTCGCGCGTCGCCCGGCTCGCTGCGGAGACGCCGGCTTCCATCGTCTTCTTCGACCTGCTGTGCGAGGGGAAAGACGATCTGCGCAATACGCCGTTTGCGCGCCGCCGCCGCCTGCTGGAGTCGTTGCTGCGTCGCGCCACGACGCCCATCCGCCTGACGCCCGCCAGCACCGACCGCGGGACCGCGGTGGACTGGTTCGAGCGGTTTGAAGGCGCAGGCCTCGACGGGGTGATGGCCAAGCCGGACGATGGCGTCTACGAGCCGGACAAGCGCGCCATGCTCAAGATCAAGCATGAGCGCGACTGCGACTGCGTCGTGGCGGGTTTCCGCTGGCATAAGGATGGGCAGGGAACCGCCGCGGGCTCGCTGCTGCTGGGCCTTTACGATGCGGATGGAGCGCTGCAGCATGTTGGCGTCTGCGCCAGCTTTTCCGCGGCGCAGCGGCGGGAACTGGTCCATGCCCTCGCGCCGCTCCGCACCAAAGCCGCGCTGCACCATCCCTGGCTCACGCGGCCCGAAGCGGCCTCGCCCGGCCAGCGCATTCCCGGCGGCCAAAGCCGCTGGAGCCAGGGCAAGGATCTGTCGTGGGAGCCGCTGCGGCCGGAACGCGTCGTCGAAGTGGCGTATGAGCATATGCAGGGCGACCGTTTCCGCCACATGGCGCACTTCCGCCGCTGGCGGCCGGACAAGCCCCCGCAGCAATGCACCTACGCGCAACTGGAGGTCATCCCACCGCAGGAGCTGCGGGCAATCTTTCCGCACGCGCACCCGCCGCCGGGCAGCCGGACTCGGGCCGGGCGGCATGGTGCCAAGGAATGAAATCGTCCGCCTCCGGCAGACAACTCCAG
>JAJXUS010000301.1 GCA_021782675.1 Acidobacteriota bacterium | reverse complement strand
GCGCAGGTTGTGGTGGAGTCGACCGGACATTTTACGGATGCGACCAAGGCGAAGGCCCACCTGCAGGGCACGGTGAAGAAAGTAATTATCTCGGCGCCGGCCAGCAACGAAGACATCACCATCGTGCTGGGCGTGAACGAGGAGAAGTACGATCCGGCCAAGCATAACGTCATCTCGAATGCCTCCTGCACCACGAACTGCCTGGCGCCCATGGCCAAGGTGCTCATGGACAACTTCGGCATCGTCTCCGGGCTGATGAACACCATCCACAGCTTCACCAACGATCAGGTCACGCTGGACTTTCCGCACAAGGACCTGCGCCGTGCCCGCGCCGCTTCGCTGAATATCATTCCGACTTCAACCGGCGCCGCCAAAGCGCTGCACCTCGTTCTGCCGGAGCTGAAGGGCAAGCTGGATGGATTCTCCCTGCGCGTGCCGACTCCCGTGGTTTCGGTGGTTGACCTTACCGTAGTCACCGAGAAGCCTATCACGGTGGAATCCGTCAACAATGCGTTGAAAACTGCTGCAGAGGGCGAGCTGAAAGGCGTGCTGGGGTACGAGACGGCCGAGCTGGTTTCCATGGATTACAAGGGCAATCCCCTGTCTTCCATCATCGATGCTCCTTCGACCAAGGTCATCGGGGGCAACATGGCCAAGGTGATCAGCTGGTACGACAACGAATGGGGCTACTCCAACCGCGTGCGCGACCTGATTCTTTATCTGGTCAGCAAGGGTCTGTAACCGTTTCAGTGCTGTAATTCGGCTGGAGATGCGACGCACTCCGCGGCCTCTCCAGCCGGCAGCCAAATGCTTCCTCTCACCGTTCCCCGGAGTTGTAGGATGCGACAGAATCTCTCCGGCCAGTCTCCCTACGAGCCCATCATTGGTTTCTCGCTCGCCGTGCGCATCGGCAACACCATCCACATTTCCGGCACCGGTCCCGTCGGTGCGGACGAAGCCACCGCGGCCGAGCAAACCCGCCACATCCTGACAACCATCGCGGGCGTTCTCGCAAAAGCTGGAGCCACAATGGAAAACGTGGTCCGCACCCGCATTTACCTGACGCACGCCGAGGACTGGGAAAGCGTCGGACGCGTGCATGGGGAATTCTTTCAGGACGTCCGGCCCGCAGCGACGATGGTGGTCGTCGCCAAACTGCTGCATCCCTCGTGGCGGGTCGAGATCGAAGCAGAAGCGGTCATCAGCGACTGAGGAGGATTGGATGAGTTTCCGCCGCGTGGCGCCCGTTCCGTCACTCCGCCTGCGAACTGCGCTCTCCGTCTGCGCCCTGCTGTTTCCTTGCCTCGCTGGCGTTGCAGGCCTGGCGCAGTCAAAGTCCACCCCCGCTGCCGGCAAGCTGTCGGCAAACTGGGAAAACCTGACCGGGCCGGATTTCATCCGCGCTGTTCAGCAATCGCAGGGTGTGTGCGTGCTGCCCTTCGGTATCCTCGAAAAGCACGGTACGCAGCTTCCGATCGGCACCGATCTGATCGACGTGCGCTACGCAACCTTCCAGGCCGTCAAGCAGCAATACGCGGTGGTCTTTCCTCCGTATTATTTCGGCCAGATTTCCGAAGCGCGCCACCAGCCCGGAACCGTTGCCTACCCGGCGCATCTGCAAATGGAACTGCTGCAGGCCACCACGGATGAGATGGCACGCAACGGCTGCAGGAAAGTTCTGATTGTGAATGGTGACGGCGGCAACGAGAGCTTTCTTCCCTACTTCGCGCAGTCGCAGCTTGATACGCCGCATGACTACGTCGTCTACATCTACGCATTGCACAATCGCACACCCGGTGTGCCGGTAAACGACAAGATCGACGAGCACGCTGGCGAATCCGAAACTTCACTGATGATGGCGGCGAATCCCGATTTAGTGCATGCTGACCGCGTCGGGCAGGAATCAGGCGCGGATCAGAATCGCGTGCATCTGCCGCCTGGCGTTTACACCGGCATCTGGTGGTACGCAAAGTTTCCGAACCACTACGCGGGTGCGGCGCAGTACGCGACAAAAGCCCTGGGCGAGCAAGATATGAAGACGTGGGCCGACGGCATTGCCGGGGCCATCCGCGCTGTTCAGGCCGATTCGACGAGCCTTCGTCTGCAACAGGAGTTTTACCAGAAATCCACGCACCCGCTCGACACCTGGCAATAAGCGTTGCTTTAGTATCGGAAGAGAATCAGTGCGTAAAAGCGCTTCGCAACTCTGAACCTGGAAGCATCTCCTCAATATGGCAAAACTTTCGATTCGCGACCTGCAACTGGAGCACAAGCACGTCTTTATCCGTGTTGACTTCAACGTCCCCCTGTCAGACGACGGCAGCCAGATCATGGACGACACTCGCATCCGCGCCACGCTGCCGACGCTTGAATATGCGCTGCGCAATCGCGCAAAGGTGATTCTGGCGTCGCACCTTGGGCGGCCCAAGGGCAAGCCGAACCCGTCGATGAGCCTGCGCCCGGTCGTCGATCGCCTGCGTCAGCTTCTCGATCATCATCTGGGTGAGGCCGTCAATGTTGGCTTCTCTCCGGACTGCGTCGGGGAGACGGCCGAGGAGACGGCGCGGCAGCTTGAGTCCGGCCAGGTTCTGCTGCTTGAAAACCTGCGCTTCCACGCAGCCGAAGAAAAGAACGATCCGGCATTTGCGAAACAGCTTGCGCAGCTCTGCGAGATTTACGTGAACGATGCCTTTGGCAGCGCGCACCGCGCCCACGCTTCCACCGAAGGCATCACGCATTTCGTGGCGCAATCGGCGGCCGGCCTGCTGATGGAAAAGGAACTCAACTATCTGGGCAAGGCATTGTCAGAGCCGGATCGCCCGTTTGTCGCAATTCTCGGGGGCGCCAAAGTGTCCGACAAAATCGAGGTCATCGACAATCTGCTCGAAAAGGTCGATGCCCTGCTGATTGGCGGCGGCATGGCTTACACCTTTCTGAATGCGAAGGGGCAAAAGACGGGAAAGTCACTGCTCGAAGCCGACAAGCTGGATGTAGCGCGTGAAGCCATGCGCAAGGCCGAAGAGCGCGGCGTGCAATTTCTGCTGCCAACAGATCATGTGCTGGCCGACAGGTTTGCCGCCGATGCCAGGACGCAGGTATTTTCCGGCGACGCCGACTTCCCTGCCGACTGGATGGGACTCGACATCGGCCCCAAAACCATCGATCGCTTTATCGATCAGATTGCGCAGGCGCGCACCATCGTCTGGAATGGCCCGATGGGCGTCTTTGAAATGCCTGCGTTCGCGCGCGGAACCATCCAGGTTGCGGAGGCCGTGGCCGACAATCAACTGGCTACATCCATCGTCGGCGGCGGTGACTCTGTCGCTGCGGTGGAGCAGGCCGGCGTCGCCGATCGCATCACTCACATCTCCACCGGCGGCGGCGCGTCGCTGGAGTTTCTGGAAGGAAAAAAATTGCCGGGCGTTGAAGCCCTGACGGAGAAGACTGCGTGAATGCTCGTCAACCGCTGATGGCGGCCAACTGGAAGATGTACAAAAACCCGGAACAGGCGCGCGCATTTTTGGCGGCGTTTCTGCCTTTGATCGCCAGCTCTCAAGCCGCGGAAGTTGTCCTGTTTCCTCCGTTCCTCGATATTGCCACTGTGCTGGAGTCCGCGCGCGACAGCCAGATACAGGTCGGCGCGCAGAATATCTACTGGCAGGAAGAGGGTGCGTTCACTGGCGAAATTTCAGCCTCCATGGTGCGTGCTGCCGGCTGCACATACGTGCTGATCGGCCACTCGGAGCGGCGTCAATATTTCGGGGAGACGGATGAAACCGTCAACCGCAAGCT
>JAJXUS010000300.1 GCA_021782675.1 Acidobacteriota bacterium | reverse complement strand
GGCGCCTTCAACCGGGATGCCAACGAAACACGAAGATGCCGTCAGATCGTAGTTTGCGCAGCGCGGGAGACCGGTCGCCCCCGAGCGAGGATGCCGGGGACGACAGCAAGATGCCGCGGCATCTTGCGGCGATTCAGCGGAACCGGCCGGGCGCGTCAGCACGCGCCCGGCAACTGAGGCTGCCACCCGCCAATCACACGGGAATGCTTCCACCCGTTCGATGCGCGCTCGGCACAACTGTGGCCCAAGCCCCATCTCCCGCAACCGCAGGCACAAACTCCTGACGTGCGACACGTTTCCGTCCCGCGACGCGCTGACCGATAGGCTTTACAAGTCTGCACACACAGCGCTTCGGGCCTTACTTCACGATCGCCTCGGGGTGCTGCTTAAGCAGCTGGGCGTACTGCGGAGCGATCTGCTGCGTCGGAAAGAATGCCTTCCATACAGACACCGGCAGCAATTGCTCGGGCGGCGGCGCAAACACAAAGTCCTGTTGCGTCACCATGGTATGACAGCTGATGCAGGCTTGAACCTTGCCGTAGGAGACAACCTGGCCGTTCGGCTTGTAGGCGGCCATCACCCAGTTGCGGTCGGCCTTGTCGTAGCCGTCGAGCTTCAGCATGGCGGTGACGCCGGTGAGTTTCCTGTTGGCGTTGTAGTTCTCCTTGACCACCAAGGCACCACTGGGATAACGCTTTACTTTCTCGATGCTACCGGCTTTGCGAACAGCATCGTTCTCGGCGGAATTGGCGAGATCGGTGGTGTAGACATCCACCGTTCGCGATCCTGGCTGATAGGGTTTGCTTTCAAGCATAAGGTCGTGGCTCTTTTGCAGGACCTGGATGTCATGCCAAAGCGCAGCAGGACTCGGAGGTTCGGCTGCAGATGACAGGGTCGGAGCGGCCAAAATCAAGCCTGCAACGCCAGACAAGAGAAGTTTACGCATCGTGGTTCTCCTTAGGGGTGGGGCGGTTAGCGCTTTATGTAGCAAGGACTTGGCAGCATGTAGATTTATTCCAGCATCCATTCCCCATCTTACTGATGAACCGAGCGATAACAGCCTCGCCAAGGCACCTTGTAATGGGAGAGGATTTCCGGAAATCACGGAATTTACAGCCGATTCTAGGCGGATCAACGGTAATTCGATCCGCGCCCTGCAGACCGGCGCCATGAGTTGGACATCGCCACGCGCGCTCCGGTGGCGATCATTCAAACTCCCAGGCAACCATCCAGCACACACGCTCCGCTCACCTTCTTCAACACCCTCGCGCCATACAAGCCGGGAAGAGCGAAACGAAGGGCGGGATGGCCGACCGTTCCGTCAGCCCCATACGAGAGCGCGTACGCTGGTAACCTCCGCGGAACGCTGGCCCGATAACGTTGACAAGCAGTCACGCAGCCCGCACCGCAGGCGTAAAAAAGCCCGACAGACGCAAGTCATTGCTGCGCTGCCGAATGATCTCGCAACCGTCGCGGCAATTCGGCCATTCGCCGCGGGGCGGGCCCCAACACCCGCCCTGCTCCGCCGTCACCGCCCGCAGCGCCTCGTCAAATAACGCGCACGGGAACCGTTCGATGCGCTGACCCTGCAGTCAGATCACGGAAACATGCATCCAACCGCCGGGAATCCGGCTTAACCCGGCCGGGTCGCCAAGCCCTCAGGTATGCCGCCGCGTGCGCCGGATGTCGATTACTTCGGCATGCCGCCCGCATCGGTAGGCTGGCCCTTCGCTATCGAATGCAAATAGGCAACCATGTCGACCATGGCCTTGCTGCCGAATGCCGGCGGCCGGCCGCCGAGTCCACCCTTGACGCAATGCTGGATCTGCATCTCGAGGGTCGCGACCTTGTGCAAATTGGGATTGTAGCGGGGGAATATCGCCGCGGCATTGACGAGGCTCGGAATCCGCTTGCCATTGGGCAGTCGCCCGGCGACCTGTCCACCACCCATGTGGCACGTGTCACAAGTCACTGCCGCCCCATGCATCTTGCGGTGACCGCCAAATGTATCGTGCGCGAACATTTCTGCCCCACGGCTCGCGGACTGCGCCAACATCTTTCCGGCGGCTGCCGAATTCATCTTCATGCTGGCCGCCGCGGGCAGCGCCAGCGCCAGCGCAAGACCTGCAATGGCGGATGTGAGAATAGTCGCCTGCTTCATGTTCTTGACTCCTTCCTTATCTGATTAATTGATCCAAATGAATGCGCCGATTCCCGCGCATGCCTAAATAATATAAACACTTCACGGTCTGGCAAGAACACCAGCCAGGCTCCCTATTCTCCCAACGGAATTATTCCCCTCCCGGAAATATTTCGCAAAACCATTATCGCCCGTAGCAGGCTGCACAGCACCGGAGATTCCCGGTCCGCGAAAGGGAATAAAAAACGGTGGCTGGCGCCGGGTCATCAGACCGATCCGCCGGATCCGGGCATGTATCCGGTGATATTCGGTACCCGGTTGATCGACCGCGCTGGCACGAAGCCCTGCATTGCGGGATCCGGAAATACGGATTTGGCCCATTAATTTAGCCGATTCCCGTCCCGCGTCGTTCGGCACTCAGGCGCGGACAGCAGACACAGGAAATGGATACCTCACCGCTTCAAATCAAATACATCCGTCAATCATAAAATCATTCTAGCGTATCTCTCTCCAGCCGTCTGTAACAAAAGTCACGCCGCGCACCTGCCCGGTTGCAGGTTCCCGGGTCACAGCTTGGTTATATGAGCGTCCTAAGGGTCGTCGTTCCGCTTCACGCGACTGTTTTCACTGATGTTTGCTTTCCGCAGCAGGAAAACCATTCCGTTTTTACGTCTATTCGACGTGTATCCACCTGGATGACACCCCTCCTCGCCGCGCATCAGACAATGGTCAATGGCGAAATCTTTGATTACTTGCGCCAGACACACCCCGTTGCCCCGGGGCGATTTCGCGATCACTCGATCGATAACCGGCTACCGCTGTTGTGTTGTGGCACGGGTAGCAGAAAATGGAAACCAGCCGCCCATCGAAAATCAGGGGCGGGTTTACAGAGAAAGTCGGCCGCTTCCCATCTTTTCATTCAGGCGCGCCAGATCAAAAGCGATGCGGTTAGGACCCCAACACCGCGTTGCGGGGTTGGTGGAGGCGGCTGCGCCCAACGCCATCGCACGTACCAGATGAACGTGCCCAAATCGATCGGAGGATCAGAAGAATGTAGATGAAGCAATTTGCGACGGGACGATCGATCCCGAGACTGGCTGACAACCCATTTCTTAAAGACTTTTTTCTCCTAGCCAGCACATTTGGGGCGTCGGTGGCTGACCATTGACGCCGCCGTCGAACAGAAGGTCATGAGCCCTCCCGCACCTGCTCTACCGCGGCGCGCTAGGGAAGACGCAAAGCGTTTGCTACCCAGCCCTACCCCAAAATAGGGCCTCAATTTCTCCAGACAAAATGTCGCCGGACTCAAAGAAATACTTTCTCGGGTCTCCCTGCGCGAAGGGCAGGTCGTTGGGCTCATTTCCGGACTGGAAAGGACTCCCCACCGCATGCCATGGGCAGAAACGCGGTAAACCACCCTCTTGCCCACGGGGTTTCTACGGAGCGTGCGGCGACAACCCGGGTCTTGCCGCGCCACGCATGGTCAGGCTGAGAGCGACCGTGCGTCGCGTTTGAGCCAAGGGCCGGCGCACAATCGGCGGAGGCGCCACCGGGCGAGACGGTTCTGACCGTCTCGCCCTGCCAAGACCGCGTTACGGCCGGCTCAGCCCGTCACGCTCCAGGATGCGGGTAAAGACCGGCGACACCACGGTCTTGATGAAATCCC
>JAJXUS010000299.1 GCA_021782675.1 Acidobacteriota bacterium | reverse complement strand
TCCTTGGGGATCAGCAGCTCTTCTTTGCGCGTGCCCGAGCGCTGAATGTCGATGGCCGGGAAGACGCGCTTGTCGACCAGCTTGCGGTCGAGGATCACTTCCATATTGCCGGTGCCTTTGAACTCTTCAAAAATCACTTCGTCCATGCGGGAGCCGGTATCGACCAGCGCCGTGGCGATGATCGTGAGAGAACCGCCTTCTTCAATGTTGCGCGCTGCGCCGAAGAACCGCTTGGGACGCTGCAACGCATTGGAGTCGACGCCGCCGGAGAGCACCTTTCCCGAAGGTGGAACGATGGTGTTGTAAGCGCGGGCCAGCCGGGTGATGGAATCCAGCAGAATGACGACGTCGCGCTTGTGCTCGACCAGGCGTTTCGCCTTTTCGATCACCATCTCCGCCACCTGTACGTGGCGGACCGCCGGCTCATCGAAGGTGGAGCTGATGACCTCGCCCTTCACCGACCGCTGCATGTCGGTGACCTCTTCCGGCCGCTCGTCGATCAGCAGAACGATCAGCACCACCTCGGGGTGATTGGCGGTGATGGAGTTGGCGATCGACTGGAGCAGCATGGTTTTGCCGGTGCGCGGCGGAGCAACGATCAACCCGCGCTGGCCTTTTCCGACCGGAGTCAGCAGATCCATGACGCGTCCGCTGATGTTGTCGCGGACGGTCTCCATCTTGACGCGTTCCTGCGCGTAGAGGGGCGTCAGGTTGTCGAACAGAATCTTGTTGCGCGTCTCTTCCGGCGACTCGAAGTTGATGGCTTCGATCTTGACCAGGGCGAAATACTTTTCGCCTTCATGCGGCGGCCGGACGTTGCCGCTGATCGTGTCGCCGGTCTTCAGATCGAATTTGCGGATCTGCGAGGGAGAGACGTAGATGTCGTCCGGGCCGGGCAGATAGTTGTAGTCCGGGGAGCGCAAAAAGCCGTAGCCGTCGGGCAGAATCTCCAGCACGCCTTCGGCAAAGATGTGGCCTTCCTTTTCGCTCTGGGCCTGAAGAATCTTGAAGATAAGGTCCTGCTTGCGAAGGCCGCTGGCTCCGGGAATTTCGAGAGTCCGCGCGATGCGCGTCAACTCAGTGATGTTCTTTTCTTTCAGTTCTGCGATGGTCATAGGATTTGTCTGGTCGGATTCTTGGGCCCGGACTGTGCGGGAGGGATGGTCGTCAAAGCGGTCGAACGGCGCTCGTCAGCAAGAGTAAAGGGCAGGGTTTGGCGGAATAATATCAGGCAGGCCGGGGGATTTGCAATCCGCGGGGGGAAGCCGCGCGCGTTATGCTGCGCGGCGTTCCTGGCTGCGGACGGAGTGAACGACCGGTGCAGTTTCGGCCTGAGGATTAGCGTGCCGGAAGCGAATCAGAACGTCGTTCATGGTGTCCTGCAACCGGGTAGTCGGTTTGTGCAGCTTACGCGCAGCCTTGGAAGCAAGCTGGCACAGTTCGTAACGGTTCTTCACGTGAGTCATGGCGCCGAAAATCAGCTGGGAACGCATGAAAATTACTCCTCTTTTCAGTATTTGCCGGAGAGATCGACTCGCGCGACTCGCGCGCCTCGCGAGCTCTGTCCCGCCGGTCCAGGCCGAGCCATTCTTATTGCGTTAGACGCAGGAAACCTTCCCTCCGGTTACAAAGTTTTCATCCATTGCACGGAGTGTGCACAGGGCGAAAACCTTTCGGAGATTCCTGCGGTTCATGCTTTGGTTATTGCAGACACCGGCGAGTTGCTACTAAAAAAACGATCCGATTCATCCCTGCCAGGGAGCTGCGCCGCGGGGCGTTCCTATTCTGGAAGTCCTTGCAATGGCTGGGGTTAACTACAGAGAAAACGAAATTGTCTGTCTTCGCCTGACGATGATCTCGGCTTTCCTTACATTAATGTCGGGTTCACACGATGTCAACAAAATAAGTGGCGTACCTTTTATACGCCCCATAACCGGATCGCCATTTCAGGACCAGTAGCTGCGGTCGAGCGTCCTATATTGGATGGCCTCCGCGAGATGCTTGACGGCAATATCGGCTTCCCCCTCAAGATCCGCAATCGTACGGGCGACTTTCAAAATTCTGTCGTGGGCGCGAGCGCTTAACCCCTGCTGTTGCATCGCGCGCTCCAGCAGATGTTCGGCGTCGCTCGACAGCTCGCAATAGGTACGTATCTGCCGCGTACTCATCTGCGCATTGGCAAAGACCCGGTCCTTGCCTGTGGCGAACCGGTCGGCCTGCCGCTCGCGCGCCGCCAGAACCCGCTCCCGAATCTGCGCCGACCCCTCTGCGGCCGTGCCGCCGCGCAGCTCCTTGTACTGCACCGCCGGCACCTCAATATGGATGTCAATGCGATCGAGCAGCGGACCCGAGACCTTGGCGACATAGCGCTGGATCATGGGCGGGGTGCACATACACTGCCGCGACTTGTCGTTGAAATATCCACAGGGACAGGGATTCATCGCGGCGGCGAGCATGAACCGCGCGGGAAAGCTCAGCGACATGGCCGCGCGCGCGATGGTCACCTGGCCGTCCTCGAGCGGCTGCCGCAGCACCTCCAGCACATTACGCGGAAACTCCGGCAGCTCATCGAGAAACAGCAGCCCGTTGTGCGCGAGCGATACCTCGCCCGGTCGCGGCACGGCACCACCACCAATCAGACCTGCGTCCGAAACGGTATGGTGGGGTGACCGGAATGGCCGCTGCGTGACCAGCCCGGTCTCAGCATTCAGCACGCCGGCGACAGAGTGGATTTTGGTCGTCTCCAGCGCTTCGTCAAAAGAGAGCGGCGCAAGAATTCCCGGCAGACGTTTGGCAAGCATCGTCTTGCCGGAGCCTGGCGGTCCAATCATCAGGATGTTATGGCCGCCCGCCGCAGCTACTTCCAGGGCTCGCTTGGCCGTGTGCTGGCCGCGGACATCGCGAAAGTCGAACGAGTACTGCTCTGCCGCACCCAGCAGCTCCCTGGTGCCAACCCGGATCGGCTTCGCCGCAATGCCGCCGTTTCCGGCGGCGTTCAACAAATCCCGTACCTGCAGCAGCGACTGCACGCCGTAAACATCGACACCCTCCACCACCGCGGCCTCGCGGGCATTGGCAGCCGGAATCAGCAGATTGCGGATGCCGCGCTCGCGCGCCGCGACCGCGATAGGCAGCATTCCCTGCACCGGGCGCAGACTGCCATCCAGACCCAGCTCACCGACGAGCAAAAAGTTGCTCAGGTCGCGGAGGTGCAGACTGCCGTAGGCGCCGAGGATGCCGATCGCCATCGGCAGATCGAACCCCGAACCCTCTTTTTTAAGATCGGCGGGCGCCAGGTTGATGGTGATATGCGTAGGAGGAATGTCGAAGCCGGAGTTCTTGATGGCTGCGCGGACGCGGTCGCGGCTCTCGCGGACGGCGGCATCCGGCAATCCAACAGTGTGGAAGCGATCCTCCGTGGTCTTGATACCCGAGAAGTCCACTTCCACATCAATAATGTTCGCTTCAATGCCGTAGACGGCTGCGCTGAACGCCTTGAAAAGCATAGGGGAGGATGCTTTGCTGCAAAATTTAGCGGACGATTGGCGTGAGTATAGCACTCGCACGCATAAAGATTCCGATGCGAGCGGCTCTCGTTATCCAAGCTGGCCGAAGCTCAGGACACATTCATACTCCATGGATACCCGCCCGTCCGTTGCGTGGTCGGCAAACATGCGTTCCACGTCGGCGATCATCGCAGCGTAGCGGGGGTGATCGGCCTGCGGCATATAGGAAGACGACACGATGCGGCCAATAAGCGCTTCAAGATCCATCGTCTGGACATTGACAAGCGTGGTGGACGCCATCG
>JAJXUS010000298.1 GCA_021782675.1 Acidobacteriota bacterium | reverse complement strand
GCTTTGGGTGCATTTTGTCGAATTCTGTGGCCTGCTGATAAGCGCGGCCAAAGGCGGCCAGCTTCGCATCCTGATAGTGCCCGCTGAGGAACGTGAGCGAAACGGGCGTGCCCGGCCCGCCGATATTGTCTTCGTCGCCGGTGTCAGTTTCAGGCGGCCTGGGAGCGTCCGCGCCGCGCAGTCCGTTGGGCACGATGAGAGCAGGATGGCCGGTAAGGTTGGTGGCCAAAAGCTGCTCGCCGGGCGTGGGCGTTACGATGATGTCCACCTGATGGAACAGCGCGGAGACCTGCTCGACGGCCAGTGTGCGCGCGCGGTTGGCCTGGATGTAGTCAACGGCGGGATAGAAGCGCGCGACGCGGAAAGCGTTGGGCCAGTCCTCTGGTCCCTGCGCGGTCAGCAGGCGATCGCGGCCCGTCATGGTCAGCTCGTCGAAGGCGGCGGCAGCTTCTGCTGTGAGCAGCGGAACCATCGCGCCATAAGGCAGCCTGGGCAGTTCCAGCGGAATGAGGTTCACTCCCATTGCGCGCAGTTTTTCGAGCGCAGCCAAGTCATAGCGCTGGTCATAGACGCGACGGGCGTGCGCGGTCTTGCGCTCGGCGTTGCGGCGTTCGCGTGCGGACTTCTGCTCTGCGGTTTCGTCAGCGGGCGCGGCAGGCAGCTTGAGAGCTTCAATGGGGTCAAAGCCGCTCTTGAGATAGCCGACGCGCTGGGAGCGCCAGTCGCCATTCCAATCAAACGGCGCGGGTATGACGGATATGTCCTTGCCATCAGGACCAACAATGGCGGCCAGCACCAGCGCGCAGTCCTCCGCCGAGCGGGCGATGGGGCCGAGCTTGTCCATCGTCCAACTCAGCGCCATGGCGCCGGTGCGCGGTACAAAGCCGAAAGTGGGCCGCAGCCCGGTGACGCCGCAGCGCGTGGAGGGCGAGGAGATGGAGCCGAGCGTTTCTGATCCGATGGCAAAGCCTACACAACCCGCCGCCACCGCGCTTGCCGGACCGGCAGATGAGCCGCTGGAGCCCTGCTGCGGATTCCACGGATTGCGCGTGCGTCCGCCAAACCACACGTCGCCCATGGCCAGCGCGCCCAGCGTGAGTTTGGCCACGAGTACGGCTCCAGCCGCGTCCAGCCGCTCGACCACAGTGGCATCCTCGTCGATGACCTGATGCTCAAAGCCGCCCGCGCCCCATGTTGTGGGATAGCCTTTGACGGCGAGCAAATCCTTTGCGCCCCAGGGAATGCCGTGCAGAGGGCCGCGATATTTACCTGCGGCAATCTCTGCGTCTGCTGTTTTGGCCTGCGCCAGCGCGCGCTCTTCGGTAAGCGTGATGACAAATTGAAGTTTGCGGTCATAACGCTTCAGGCGCGCAAGATACATCTGCGTCAATGCGAGAGAGGTGATTTGCCGCGCGCGCAGCAATCCGCCGAGTTCCGCGACTGTGGCGAAGGCGAGATCCTCCATCCGCGCAGGAGCCTGAACCTGCATATCAGAGGCCGCCATGCCCGCTCTGGTGCTGGCCGGCTTCTCGCAGGATTCGCCTGGCTTGGCCGCAGGCTGCGGATGAAACACGAACGCAGGTGCAACTGAGTTGGGAAGGTTCAGCTTGCGTATCGCTTTGCCTGAGCCGTTATTGTCAACGAGTCCGTCGATCATCATCTGCTTCTGCTCGGCGGTGAACGGACCCACGCCGGCCAACACCGCGGCCTGGTCAATCATCTCGGGCGTAATCGCCGGCGGTTTGGACTGATCCGTGCCCGTGGACTCCTGCGCCTGCGCGGCCAATGTGTACAGAACTCCGGGCAGCAATGGAGAGGCGACGCCTGCCCGGCTGCATGCGGCCAGAAAACCTCGACGGTCCAATGTCATGTGCGCGTCCTTTGCAGCGATGTAAGTGCTTCTGGACACTATAGAGCAAGGCTGCGTCAGCTCGTGAGACGGTCAGCAGAGATTGCGGCCAGCGGCCAGCGCGTCAGCTCGCCCGCGCCGTCTCCGGCGAGAACGACTTCCAGTTCCGTGCGTTCCGGCCGCACCGCGTAGCAGCGGCTGGTGATGGCCTGCGTTGCGCCGGCAAACGCCTCGATGACCGATGCATCAAGGAAGAGTCGCAGCAAAGGTTCATCGGGTTTGAGCGCCGGCAGTGAGAACGTGCGTTCGCCACAGCGCGCTATGCGTGCGGTAAGGTCGAGCTGCATCTCCCACACCGGCATGCCTTCTGCAATTAGCCGGACTGTTGCGGCCTTTGTTTGCGGAGCTACGCGCAGAGCAATCTCCTGACGGAGATGTTCAAGCCTGCTGCGTTGCGTGCCGCCTTTCAGCCGCTGGCGTACGGCTGCTCCGCGCAGCGTCTTCGCCTCATCCGCTACCTTCAAGGTGAGTTGTCCTTCGGCATCCACGCCAAGCACGCGCGGCAGCGACATTGCGCCCGCCCATCCCGCCGCAGCATACTCCGCCTGCGGCCGCGCTTCGGGAATCCATCCCCACAGGATGCGTCGCCCATCTGGCGCGCGAAAGCTCTTGGGCGCGTAGTAGGAGCCGTAATCCAGCACCCCCTGGCGCGTGGCAGTGTAGCGGTGCTCGCGCGCATCGTAGTCGCCGGTGGTCCAGTAGACCTTGTTCTCGGTGGAGTAGAGCAGGCAGTGGCGGCCATCCACCTCGAAGAAGTCCGGGCACTCCCACATGTCGCCGCTGTCCACGGGGTCCGCGGCGTTGCTGCCTGTGGGCTTGCCTTGCGCCAGCGGATGCAGATACTCCCAGTGGCGCAAATCCTGCGAGTGGTAAAGCAACGCGCAGCCGCCCTTGCCGCGCTCACCTGAGCCGACGGCGAGATACCAGCCGTCAGCCTCCTGCCACGGGCAGGGATCGCGAAAGCCGGTGACCGCCATGCCTGCGGGCGGCGCGGCGATGACGGGCGTTTCTAGCTTGTTCCAACGCAGCAGGTTGTCGTCTGCGGCGGTGGCCAGCATCTGCGTTTCGCGCAGTTTGTCAGCCGCGTCGTGCAGCGTCACATCCTTCGACGCAGCATTCTGCACGCCGGTGTAAATGACCGTAGGAACGCCGTTGTACACGACGGCTGAACCGCTGAAGCAACCTTCACTGTCCGGCCCGCCGGGCGTTGGCGCAAGAGCAACAGGCTCGTGACGCCAGTGAATCATGTCCGCGCTGACGGCGTGGCCCCAGTGCATGTCGCCCCACACGGCGGCGTGCGGATTGAGCTGATAGAAGAGGTGATACTTGCCTTTCCACCAGATGGGTCCGTTGGGGTCGTTCATCCAGTTGTGCTGCGGCATCAGGTGATATTGCGGGCGCAGCGGGTCGCTGGCGATATCCCTCACTACGCTGGACGCTGCCTGCCCCCACGCCACGCGCGAACAGGAAGGCATAAGCGCCGAGGCAACGCCCGCGCGTGCGCATGCGCTCAGGAATGAGCGGCGATCAACAACCTGATGCTTTTGCGGCATGGCGGCAGGCCTCCGTGAAGGAAAACAGTTCACGGCCAATATATCCGAGCCGCCATGCCTGCTGCAGTCGGAATCCGATTGCGTGCAGCGCGCGTTTCAGAACCGCAGCACAAGCCCAGTGGAAACGCGCCCGTTAGAGTTGACGATCGCGTGAATCTGATTGTCCGTTGATTGGAAATTGGTGTTGTAATAGTCGGCCTGCATACGCCATGCGAGGGCGTGCGAGAGGCCATAGTCCAGGCCGCCGCCAACGGCCGCAGCAAACGTCGAGTTGGACTTGAGGCTGGGAATGGCGGTGTCATTCAAATGTGAACTGCCCACCAGCCCATGCACAAAGACAGTGGACTT
>JAJXUS010000297.1 GCA_021782675.1 Acidobacteriota bacterium | reverse complement strand
GAAACTCGGCCGCTCGCTCGCGCAGCCGATCAATGCGCTGACCAAATGGGCGGGCGACAATCAGGACGCGATCGAGGCGGCGCGGAAGCATTTCGACAACACCAAAGGCGACCAGGCGCGCCCGATAAGATAGCCTGTCGCGCAGTCAGGTCCTCGCCAATTCGCGCCAGTTCACCAGGAACACGCCGGCAACGCAGATCGCCATGCCGAGGATCGCGGCGAACCCGGCATTCAGATAGGCGACGGTGTAGCCCGGCGGATCAGGCAGAAAGGCCTGGGTTTTGGAGAAGGTTGGAAAGCGGGATCGATCGGCTGCCAGCCTGCGGTGTGAGAGCTCTGACCGGGTCGGCATTTTGTCACATCGGGGGCAAATGGAGCGCCAAAGGGCCCATCCTGAAAGTAACGAACGCCGCAAAAAAATTGCTGGCTTTTTCTCCCTCTTCTGCCGAAGAATAGAGAAACGTTCTAAATCATAGGCCAGCTCGTTTCGGGGGTCCTGCGGGGACCAGCGCGCCCGTGGTGCGTCCGAAGGCCGAAGGATACAGAGTGCGCGAACTGTTTCCCCTCAGCGCCAGTGAGTCGGATTTCCTCTGGCCGCTTCCAGCCCCGAAACCTCCGCGTGGTGGCCTGCCCTCGTTTGTGGAGGCGCTTCAGGTAGGCGTTCTCTTTGGGGCGCTGTGTGCGCTGGGGCGTCTCTTCGTCCACGAGACGCATCACATCGCTGCGTTCTGGCCGGCGGATGGCGTTCTTCTGGCCTTACTGCTGCGCCGCCCGGTACGCTACTGGCCCCGCATTCTGCTGTTCGCATGGCTGGCGGATGCGATCTCGGTTCTGGCCCGAGGCGGCACTATCTCCATGGGTCTGATTCTGGCGGGCTGCAATATGGTGGAGGTGATGCTGGCGGGCGTTGTGCTGTGGCGCGGGCTGCGGGCATACCGGGATGTAGCATCACCGCGGTTCATGATGCTTTTTGTGGCGGCTGCCGGTCTGGCCGCTCCGGCTCTCTCCGGGCTTCTGGCGGCAACGTATCACTCACTGGCGTTTGGGGACCCGGTTGCGACCATATTCCGCCATTGGTTTCCCTCCCACGCCTTTGGCATGATGCTGATGACGCCGTTGACGCTGGCGTTGATGGATCCGGCGCTGCAGAAACGGTTCTCGCGCCGCCACATTCTCCGTACGCTGGGCGCGTTCCTCTCCATGCTCGCGTTTTGCCTCGTGATTTTTGACCAGAACCGGTACGCAGCCTTCTTTGGTCTGGTGCCCCTGCTGATGATTGCAATGAACCAGGTGAGGATCGCCGGGACAGCGATCCTGTGTTTTGAATTTGTTGCCGTCGCGTCACTGTTTACGCTGCACCAGCACGGGCCCTTCTGGCTGATGGGTGAAGGGGACCTGGCCAAAGCCGTCCTGCTGCTGCAATGCAGCGGATTTTTGATGGTTCTCTGGATATTTCCGCTGGCGGCAACGATGGACCGGCAGCGAAAGCTGCGCGTCGGTTACGCCCTGGGGATGCGCCGCTACCGGCTGCTGGCGGATAACTCCCGCGACATTGTCGTGGTAGCAACGCTGGAAGGTAGGCGCATCTATGTCTCCCCGGCGGTGGAGGACGTGCTGGGCTGGCGGCAGGAGGAGTGGTTAAACCATGACGCCACGGATACCATGCATCCGCATGACATCCCTGCATTTCAGCGGATGCTGAAGGGGCTGACGCAGGGCATCGACCGCAGCAGCTTTCGCTACCGGACACGCCACCGCAAAGGCCACTATGTATGGGTGGAAGCCAGCATGCGCGTTCTGCCGGATGAGGTGACCGGGGAGCCGGATGGCTTTGTCGCCAGCGTGCGCGACATCTCCGAACGCGTCGAGGCGGCGCAAAAGCTTGAGGAGGCGCACCGAATGCTGCAGCAGCAGGCGCAGCGCGACGGTCTGACGCAGCTTTCCAATCGCGGATATTTCGATGAAGCGCTGGAGCGGGAGTGGCGGCGCGGACGACGTACAGGCAACCCCGTCGCGCTGTTGATGGTCGATCTCGATCACTTCAAGCAGATCAACGACTCTTATGGCCACCGCGCCGGCGATCAGTGCCTGCGCCACCTGGCGCCGCTGTTACGGGAAGTGGCCAAGCGCCCCAGTGATGTGATCGCCCGGTACGGCGGTGAAGAATTCGCGCTCCTGCTGCCGGATGTTTCGCTGGATGCTGCCATGATGCTCGCCGAGCTGCTTTGCATCAAAGTGCGGGAAGCCGAGTTCGATATCGGCATTGGCCGTCCGCTGCCGCTGCGAGTCAGCGTGGGCGTGGCTGCGGAAATTCCTGACAAGCAGAACCGCGCGGACCACCTGGTGGAGATGGCGGACCGGGCTCTCTACACAGCCAAGCAGCTGGGGCGCGACCGCGCAGCCCACGGAAACCAGGAGATATCCTCGGCTCACCTGATGGAGCACATGCAATAGATCGGCAGGCCGCACGTTTGCAGGAGCGCGCTTTGTGTCATGCTGAAGCAGAGAGAGCGATGGTTTCGCATGGCCCGATTCGAAACAGAGTTTCTGCTATCCGCCACCAGCCAGGCCCAGTTTCCGGCGCCCACGGCACCGGAGTTTGCCTTTCTGGGGCGATCCAACGTCGGCAAGTCCAGCCTGATTAACGCATTGACGGGACAGGTAGCGGCGCGCGTTTCCTCCACGCCGGGGCGAACCCGGGCTATCAACTTTTTTGCCATGCGGCCGCGTCCGGGCGTTCCTGCGGAGATGATTCTTGCCGATCTGCCGGGCTATGGGTACGCGAAGCTCGCGCGCTCGATCCGCGCTGAATGGCCCGCATTTATCGATCCATATTTGGCAACGCGCCCCACGCTCGCCGGCTGCGTCTGCCTGGTGGACATCAGCATTCCCCCGCAGGCGTCGGACGCCCAACTGGCGGAATATCTCGACAGCATCGGGCGCGCTCGGGTTGTTGTCGCCACCAAGGCGGACCGCGTTTCCGGGAACGAGCGAACAAAGGCGCTACGTGCGCTGCGCACGGCTCTGGGGACTGAGTCCATCCTGGCCTGTTCGGCGAAGGACAATCGCGGGATCAGCGAGCTGTGGAGCGCCCTGCGGACCGCCGCCGCGGGGCATTCAGCCGGCGCTCCGACGGCCGCTGTTACCCAGGCCGCAGCAAAATTTCCGGAGCAGCCGCCTAAAGGCTGATTCGCCCTTCCGGGCTCTCGGCCCAGATATCGGAGTCAAAGGGCCGTTCCTGCGCGGCCGCATGAAGATGCTCGCGCAGTTGGGCAATCTGCCCCTGCGATAGCGCCACCACGCGCAGCGGAGGAAGCTGGCGCGAAAAATAGGCCGGAGCGTGCTGCATCCAATCGCGCAAAACTGGATCCTCCGCGACCAGAGCGGCAGTTACGGCATCCAGACGGCGCATATCGGCCAACGAAGCGGCGTGCAGGCGCACCAGTGCGTCTTTCTGCGGTGGAACATCCGGCTGGTCCGGGAGTCGGGCTGCGCCCCGGCTGACAAGCTCCCGAACGGCTGGCTCATCGCTGCACCCGGCGATCCAATCCGGCTGCACGCCGCGAGCGACCATCTCGTCCAGGATCGGCTGCGGCTGGCCGAGCAGGCCGGCTGACAAAGGTGTGCCCTTGCGCAGCTCATTCTTCAGGACGCGCAGCGCTTCATCCAGGGTGTTCACCATAAAATCGCATGCACCCGTCTGCATCGCCCGCTTCAGGCTGGCGGCCTCTGACACCAGCCCGAGACAACAACCACGAGCACTAGCCGCAGGTAGTGACAGTGGGCGACGTTGTTCGCGGAAGCCGACCG
>JAJXUS010000296.1 GCA_021782675.1 Acidobacteriota bacterium | reverse complement strand
CTTCCTTGAGGTATCCGGTGTTCCAGTGCATCTGGCCGCAGCAGGTCTGCTCCTTGCGGAACTCGACGGTGTGGCCCAGGCGCTCCAGCAGGCGGACGACTGCTTTGCCGGTTTCAGGGAACAACGTGTCGTTATAGCAGGTGATAAAAAGCGAAACACGCAATGGATGCTACCCCCTAAGAAAAACAGTAGAACTGTATCGGCTGCATGCACGTTGCAGTACGCTCCGTGAATCACGTTTGCGGTTTGGCGCCTGCGTGATTTCGTCGTCTGTGTTCGGCTTGCGGAGCGTGGCGGGAGTGGAACTGCGAAGCTCTTGAAAGACGGCCAGAGCCCGCTGCGCTGCGGAGGCATACTGTGCGGCCTCGTCGTCGCTGCCTGTCTGGGCATCTGCCCATGGTGGCAGAGCGCAAAGGGCTGCGATCAGGGCGGGACGCATGGGCTGGGACATCATGGAACGAGTGTAGCTCCTACATAAACACTCTGCCACACTCGAGCGCGCGGAGTGCAAGGGAAGCAGCACTGACGAGGCCAGAACGCGTTTTGTCGCTTGGAAGTGAGAGCTTTCGATCATTGAGAAGGCCTTGCCGAACGGTGGCGGGTAGATGTAGATGGCACGAAGCGGATGCCTATGGGACCGTGGCAGATTGAATCAGGGTGACGGGCCCCAGCATGCCCGAGGGCAAGGGGCGCAGATTTTGCATGTCCTGCGGGATGAAGAGCAGTCCGTAGCGGTCGCGCAGCAGCCGGTAGTCGGGCAACGGTTGGCCAGCGAGCGCATTGATGGCCGTGTTGCCGACCACGATGCGCAGGTCGTTTTCGCCGTCGTGCAAATACGCGGTCACATCGAGGCGGAATGGCGGATGCCACACGACACCGGCGCGTTTGCCATTGACATAGACTTCAGCGGCCTCGCGCACCGGGGGGACAAGATAGGCGCGCATATTGTTCTGGCCCGGGGGCGAAGGCAGAGCTTCCGGCGTTCCGGGGCCGAAGTCGAGCAGGAGCCTTGTGCCCTGCGGCAGGCTTGCGCTCCGCAGGTTGAAGCGCTTGCGATACGTCGCCAGGCCGGAGTAGAACTGCGTTTTCGCATCGTCGCTCCAGGACGCAAGGCGATCCTGATCCGCCGACAATCCGGTTTCGCCGAACGTGATCTGCCACTGGCGCGACAGATCCATGCGGACGGTCTCGTGCCTGTCGGCCTGCGGCGCGCCGGCCATGGCTGCATCGGAAAAGTAGATCAGGCGCGACTCGTAGGGAGCCAGGTCGAGATCGATGTGCTGCGCGTCGGGCAGGCCGGACACCGCGCCTGAGAAGGCATTCCACATCTCCGCGTGACGCGCGCCATCGCGGAATTGCGCCTGCACATGCTTTGCCTCATTGGACGTGTTGGCGACAAAGTAGAGATTGCCGCCGGCGAGTTTGCGATGGATGAAGCCGATCTGTGGCGTGTGCGGAGACAGGGTCATATCGGGCGCGAGATGCGCTGCCAGACTTGTGCCAAGCTGGGTTTCATCCTGAATGAAATGCGCGGAAGGCACGCTGCCATGAAAGAGCGTCTGCGACAACTGGCTGATGCGCGCGGAGTCTTCGGCGGCGTGCACTAAGCCGGGCGCGGTGGCCGGCAGGCGCCGCGTGGCAATCACGATGCCTCCCTTGCGCGCGAACGCGAGAATGTTTTCGTAGGTGGTTACGGGCAGCCTGTCTACGGCGGGCAGAACGAGCACGCGATAGGGAATGCCAACGCTGTCAATGGCGTCCGCGTCGATGAAGTCCACGTTGAAGCCGGCATCGAGAATCTGCGCGATGACCTGCTTGCCGAGGATCTTGTCCATTTGCTCGTCGATGGTCACGTTGGAGCCGGTCTGATCGAAGCCGCCGGGAGAAGTGGGCGACGAGCGCTGATGAAATCCCGCCTTGAATGAGGCCCACGCGTCGTCATTCGGCAGCAGCAGCGCGACGTCGTTGGCGGGCTCTCCCTGGCGCAGCGCAAAGCTGACGCGCTGCAGATAGCGGGCGAGATCGGGCATGGCAAAGTACCAGGGATTATGCGCATTGAGCGCGGCGGCGGCGTACATGCGCCATCCTGGCTCGGTTGCCTGCGGCGCGGAGTAGGGCCAGCCGTGCCCGACGAGCTGGTTGATGCCTTGCAGAAAATGCAGGTCTGCCTCGGCCTTCATGTCCATCGGCGTGGCGCGAAACGCGGGCGAGTGCAGCCATGTCCACGTCTCAGAGGAGATAACCGGATGATGAAACAGGTGCCCGGCAGAGGCAGCCCATCGGGTGTCAGAGAATTCGCGCCACATCTCGAACGTGGCCTTGCCTTCGCCTTCCGGCAGATCGGCAAACCGGTTGCTTGACAGCGTGACGGGGGGAAATCCGTAGGTCTGCGAGCGCAACAGCGTGTGGTGTTGCTGCGCCCAGGCGTGCAGCGGCTTGAGAAATCCGTCATCGGCCATTTCGGTGAGGGTGCGGCCCCAGTCATGACGGACAGCGGCGGTGTCTGGCCCGGCGTCTGCGACCAGGGCCAGCAGATGCGGGCGCAGATCGTAGCCACGACGGCGTTGGAATTCGTCGAGCAGAGCGGGACTCCAGTCTGATCCGTAGTCTTCAAGGCTGTCGCTGAAGACGGCATACGGCGGCTGATCGCCGAAGGCAGAGAGCAGCTTGTCTCCCACTGCGTGCAGGTGGGTTGCCGTTGCGGCAGCGTCGTAGTGGTCCAGCACAAAGCCCGCTGCGCCGACGGATGGCCGCTTGACCACCATGCCCGTGCGGCTGGAGATGAAGCAGATCAGCGTGCGCGGCTGTGTGCTGGCCTTGAACGTGTAGCGGCCGGAATTCAGCGCCGCGAGGGGCTGTGCCTGCGCAATCTGGTCCGCAGTGGCGGATGCGGGAAGCAGGTACGCTGAAATTCCAGCCTCACCGGCTTCCATGGGCGGGGCGAGCGCGTATGTCGTGCCGGGCGTAATCGCGTACTTTTCCACGCGCAGCTTGCCCGCGGCCTGCGTGACGGGAATGTGCGGACCACCCAGCGGCCAGCCGCTGCCCAGCGTCACATCCACGCGGAGCCCCAGCCGCCGGGCCTCCTGCGCGGCAAAGCGCAGTGTGTCCAGATGCTCGCCGGAGAGAAAGGGCGTATTGCGAAATCCGGTCGCGGGATCGTCCAGCGCGAGGGCATAGAGATTGGCAATTTCAACGCCGCCGATGCCGCCGGTCTTCATCTGCTCAAGTTCGCGCGTGATCTCCGGCCGGGTGGCAGCGGGCCCGAACCACCACCAGCGCATCATGATGCGGCTTGAGTCCGGCGGATTGGCAAAGCTGCGATGAAGAGCGTCGATGCCCTCGGTCGCCTGCGCCAGGGCGGGCCGGCCCAGGAGCAGTCCGATTGCGAGAAAAAGAAGCTGCGGCACAAGAGGAAGACGGCTGGAGAGGCTTTGGCGGCCTGCAACGAGAGATCGCGACATGAGAGCTGAACCTCCATAAATTGCCGCTTGAAGCAGCCGCGGCAGATGTGCGGCGCGGTTTCCGGTGGCCGCAATCGGCCCGTTCCTTGGTAGCAGAGCGGGTCGGGAATTGCAAAGGAGCGGAGCCGTCAGGCGGCAGGATTCCGGACGGGCCTCCTGCGTCTATCTTAGCCATGAATTCAAATGATGAATTTGTTTCCTTCCGAATATTATGTCTTGCATGTTAAGGTTTTAGCGCTCGGAAACATCTCTCTGGACCGCTGCCGGAAAGGCGGATTGAAGTCTGGAGTGCGGCTCCCGCAAACGGCCGCAAGGGGATGCCCGCAAAGGAGAAAAACATGAAGCACTCTGCTAT
>JAJXUS010000002.1 GCA_021782675.1 Acidobacteriota bacterium | reverse complement strand
TGCCGGCAAATCCCCCCCATCCAGACACCGATTGAAGGCCTCCAGATCGCTGATACGTGTTTCTATTATCCAGAGGACCGCGGCATTGCGGAGAGTGTGCGACTGGGCCGGGGGATGAGCCGCTCCATTCTGGATGTCTCAGTGTCGAGACAAAAAATTGCATGACTGAAGCGTCCGCCGCAGAGAAGACACGGACAACATCGTATCGCCCGGATTCACGGGACACGCCCGGGTTATGGGTCCGCAACGGGCTTTTCTGCGCGCTGGTCGTATCCGCCTGCGTGCTAATTACCCATCCGGTGGCCGGAATGGCCTTCAGCGACGAGTTCTCCTACGACAAAACAGCTTTGGAATTCGCCCGGACCGGACACCTGGTCTACAACGGGTGGGCCACCGCAATGCTCGGCTGGCTGATTCCGTGGGGCGCACTTTTTATTAAGATCTTCGGCTTCTCCTTTACGGTGATGCGGCTCTCCATGCTGCCCATCGCTTTTGCCACGGTATTTTTGTTTCACCAGATTCTGGGCCGCTTCGGCGTCCGTCCGGCCCATGCAATCTTCGGAACTCTGGCGCTCGCGCTCTCGCCAGTCTTTCTTCCCTCCGCAGCCAGTTACATGAGCGATGTCCCCGGCCTTCTGGTCATATTCCTTTGCGTGTCCATGTGCCAGAGCGCATTGAGGGCGCAAACTGACAGGGCGACCGTCCTGTGGCTGCTCGCGGCAACGGGCGTCAACCTGGTGGGTGGCACCGTACGCCAGATCGCGTGGCTGGGCGCGCTTGTCATGGTGCCGGCTACCGCCTGGCTGCTGCGCCGCCGGCGGGGTGTCTGGTTCGCCGGCATTTTGTCGCTGCCCTTCAGCATCGCTTTCGTGCTGGTCTGCCTGCACTGGTTCAACAGCCAGCCCTATTCCGTTCCGGAACATATCATCTGGGCGCCGTTGCGCTGGGCGTTCATCCCCCATCTTGGCGCGCAACTGGTCAAGACGCTGCTCTGCCTGTTTCTGGTCTTACTTCCGGTCACGGCAGCGTGGCTGCCAACGGCGAAAACTCTGGATCGCCGCGCCTGGCAAAGAGTGGCTGCAATCCTCGTCGTAGCGGGCGCACTGTGGGGCCTGGCCTACGCGCACAGCAGAATCGATACCTGGATCATGCCGTGGCTGATGTTCCTGCTCTCGGAACAATCCAGCCTGTTACCCGGCATGTTCGGCACTCCCGCTGCGTTGGGTTTATGGATTCGGCTGGCCATCTCCTTTTTCGTGCTGGGCTGCGCTCTCATCGCTGCGGAGCAGGTGCTCCGGCAGATTTCCCGCCGCAAACATAGCCCCACTCCCGGATCCGCCTCGTGGCAGGCAGCGCTGTGGATCCTCGGCCCGTTCTCGCTAAGCTATCTTCTGTTGCTCATTCCCCGGGGAGCATTCGATCAGATTCAGGATCGCTATCTCGTCGGACTCACCCCGGTCGCGATCGTGTTTCTGCTCAAGCTGTATCAGGAAAGAACAGGGCCACGCCTGCCGGCCATCAGCGCCGTTGTGCTTGCTGGATACGCCATCTACGCGGTGGCAGGTACCCACGACTTTTTCGCAGAATCGCGGGCGCAGGTGCGGGCGGTTCAGATGGTGGAGCGCTCGGGCGTCCCCAGAACGAACATTCAGACAGGATTTCCAGATGATGGCTGGGTTCAGATCCAGAACGGCGGCCATATCAATGAGCCGCGGCTGCTCAATCCGCCGGGGGCGTATAACCCCGATCCGCCGGATATCCTTCCAGACAAGTGCCGGAATGGATTTACAAAATTCGCGCCGGTGATCACTCCCCGGTACTTCATTTTCTTTCCCTGGTTCAAGAATCCAGCGGACCCTCCTCCCCCCTGGTGTTTTACCGATACGAAATATCCAACGATTCACTACACGACATGGCTGCCACCCTTCCACGCAACCGTCGTCGTGCAGCAACTGGCCAATCACACCGGCGGTCGCGGATAGGTTATTTGCTGAAGAATCGGTGCGAGAAAGCGCTGCAGCACGATTACGGAGGATGCGTTGACAGGACAGCTGGAAGCCTCTGCAGTGCAGCATGAGCAATGCCGGCTGAAGCGGCTAGCGGCAACCGACTATCGGAATGCCGCAGGCTGCGCCCTATTGGTTGGCATACTGCTGCTGATCATCCACGCTGGTTCGAACGAACCCTTCATGGATGATTTTTCCTATGCCAAAACCGCGCAACAATTTGCTGCAACCGGGCGTTTCATCTTTAACGGCTGGGCTGTTGAAACATTGGGCTGGCAGGTTCTCTGGGGCGCACTGTTCATCAAGCTGTTTGGTTTTTCCTTCCGCGTCCTGCAACTTTCCATGATTCCCCTGGCGATGGGTTGCGCCTACCTGTCCCATCAGATATTCCGGAAATTCGGCCTTACTCCTGGGAATTCCCTTCTCGGCACGTTCACGCTTACCCTGTCTCCGCTGTTCTTGCCGGTCGCGGCAAGCTATATGACAGATATTCCGGGGCTGCTGGTAATTCTCGTCTGCATCCGCATGTGCCAGCGTGCAGCGGAGTCTGAAAGCGCCCGCGAAGCAATCCTCTGGCTGGTCGCAGCCTCCGTCGTAAATCTCATTGGTGGCACAGCCCGACAGATCGCATGGCTGGGGGCGCTGATTATGGTGCCTTCAACGGCATGGATGCTGCGGCGCTGGCGCGGCATTAAGACCACCGGCCTGCTGCTCTTTTTTCTGGCATATTTCACGGTGCTCGGGGTCATTCACTGGTTCAACGGCCAGCCCTATTCGGTTCCAGAGCCGATGTACCAAGGGCCAATTCATGGGCGGATGCTCCTGCATGCCGCGGTACAAACAGTCAAAGCAGCGTTCTGCCTGATGCTGATGGTCATACCCCTGCTGGCGGCCTGGATTCCAGCGACCCGCACTCTACCGGGAAAAAAGCGGGTGCTTGCTTTCGCGATTCCACTGCTGGCAACAGCCATTCTCCTGGCCGCCGCCGTTAGAGGCTCGGACGGCGTATTGGCTCCGTGGCTAAAGCCTTTAATCGAAGCGCAGGCCTTCGCAATTCCGATATTGCCGGGAATGTCTTTACACAAAAGTCTCCTTGTTATGGATGCCTTTTTAACTCTGTTCGTTTTTTTGGAGATTTCCTGCTGCCTGGGGGTTCTCGCTGACCACAGTGAGGCGACATATAAGTTTTTTCATTCATGGAAGAAATCAGAGATATTTTTGATTCTTGGCCCTTTTGCACTGGCATACATCGCGCTGTTGCTGCCCAGAGGCATCTATAGCTGGATTCAGGACCGGTATGTTCTGGGTTTGCTTCCAGTCGCCATCGTTGGACTGGCCCTTCTCTCACAGCGGGTCATCAACGCCCGATTGCCAAAAATATCCGCTCTTACGTTAGTTCTGTTTTCGACATATTCGGTCGCAGGGGCTCGTTCTTTCTATCTCGCCTCAGCGGCGTTGCATCGGCTGCTGGATCGCATGGAACGAGCCGGTATTCGGCGCATGGCGATTGAAACAACGATAGGAGCCGGGATCGCCAATGATGGCTGGGCGCAGATCGAGCACGGCGGCCTCATCAACGATCCCCGCATTGTCAAACCACCCCACCAGTACCGCGTGGTGACCCGTGACGATGCGCTTCCGGGATACTGCCAGTACTGGTTCACCGACTACACCCCGGATATCACCGCCGAATACTACATTGTGCCGGCGCCGATGGCGTGCTTCGCGCCGACGGACATTACACCCGAGTACTACCACGCATGGCTGCCGCCATTCCGCCGAGCGTTCTACGTGGAACATCGACGCCCGGCGCAGGCGATAGCCGCGCGATGAAGCGGTGGCGCCACCGTTCAAGGTGCCGGATTGCTTCCGCCTCGCCGTCACGGTATCCTCCGCTTGCATGCCCACTCCAAACCAGGCGAGCCGCATCATCTCCGCCAGCGCCACCGACGACGAGCTGGCGCTCGACCTCAAGCTGCGTCCACAGCGGCTCAATGAGTTCATCGGACAGCGAAAGGCCAAGGAGCAGCTAGCGATTGCGCTCGAAGCCGCCCGCAACCGTGGCGAGGCGCTCGATCACGTGCTGCTGTCCGGCCCGCCCGGGCTGGGCAAAACTACGCTGGCCAACATCATTGCCAATGAGCTGAATGTCGCGTTTCAGCAGACCTCCGGCCCGGCGATTCAGATTCAGGGCGATCTGACGGCCATCCTCACCAACCTGCGCCAGCATCAGGTGCTGTTTCTGGATGAAATCCACCGGCTGCAGCCGGCGCTGCAGGAAAAGCTGTACACCGCGCTCGAGGACTACAAACTGGACATCATGATCGGCCAGGGTCCGGCGGCGCGCACGCACGTCATGGACCTGCATCCGTTCACGTTTGTGGCCGCCACCACGCGGCCGGGGCTGCTGGCCTCGCCGCTGCTGGCGCGCTTCGGCATCCTGCTGCGGCTGGAGTTCTATACCGAAGACGAACTGCGCATCATCGTACAGCGCTCCGCGGAGGTGCTGAACGTGCCCATCGACCCGGACGGCGCGGCGGAGATCGCCATGCGCTGCCGCGGCACCCCGCGCATCGCCAACCGCCTGCTGCGCCGCGTGCGCGACTACGCCCAGGTGCGGGGTACAGGTCACATCGACCGCGCCACCGCCATGGCTGCGCTCAACCTGCTGGAAGTGGATGCGCACGGTTTCGATGCCATGGATCGGCTGCTGCTGCGCACCATTATCGAAAAATACGACGGCGGTCCGGTCGGGCTGAACACGCTGGCTGCGGCGCTGGCGGAGGAAGAAGACGCGCTGGAAGAGGTGTATGAACCGTTTCTGATCCAGATCGGCTTTCTGGACCGCACCCCGCGCGGCCGTGTGGCCACAAAGCTCGCCTACCAGCATTTAGGCATTGAGCAGCCCCGCAAAAACAATCTGCTGTTTTAACCGGCGTCTGCCGGCCTAGGCGTCTTCGCCGATGCGCAGCACGGCCAGGAACGCCTCCTGCGGGATATCGACCTTGCCGATCCGCTTCATGCGGCGCTTGCCCTCTTTTTGCTTTTCGAGCAGCTTGCGTTTGCGGGAGATATCGCCGCCGTAACACTTGGCCAGCACGTTCTTGCGCAGCGCAGAGACGGTCTCGCGCGCAATCACCTTGGCGCCGATCGCCGCCTGAATCGCCACTTCAAACATCTGCCGCGGAATCAGCTCGCGCATCTTCGAAACCAGCGCACGTCCGCGCTCGTAGGCAAAGTCGCGGTGCACAATGATCGACAGCGCATCCACCGGCTCACCGGAGACCAGAATGTCCATCTTCACCATCGGCGAATCCCACGAGCCGGACAGGTGGTAGTCCAGCGAAGCATAGCCGCGCGAGACCGATTTGAGCCGGTCGTAGAAGTCGAGCACGATCTCGTTCAGCGGCAGCTCATAGGTCAGCATCACGCGCGTCGCACTGACATATTCGAAATTCTTCTGCCGCCCGCGCTTCTCTTCCACCAGCTTCAAAATGCCGCCTACGTACTCTTCATTGGTCAGGATGGTCGCGGTAATGACCGGCTCCTGCACCCGTTCAATCGAGGTCGGGTTCGGCCAGTGCGAGGGATTGTCCACCTCCACCACACTGTTATCGGTCAGGGTGATCTGGTAGCGCACGCTGGGCGCCGTCGTAATCAGGCTCAGGTTGAATTCGCGTTCCAGCCGCTCCTGAATGATCTCCATATGCAGCAGGCCGAGAAAGCCGCAGCGGAAGCCAAAGCCAAGCGCGGCCGAACTCTCCGGCTCAAAGAAAAAGGAGGAGTCGTTCAGGCGCAGCTTTTCGAGCGCCTCGCGCAGCATGGTGTGCTCATGCGCCTCCACCGTATACAGGCCGGCAAAGACCATCGGCTTAATGTCTTCAAAACCAGGCAGCGGCGCGGCGCAGGGTTCCGCATCCAGCGTCACCGTGTCGCCAATTTTGGTATCCGCGACGTTCTTGATGTTTGCGACGAAGAAACCGACTTCGCCCGCCGATAGCTCCTGCACCTCGACCGGTTTTGGGGTCAGTACGCCCAGCGATTCAATGTCGAAGGTACGACCGTTCGCCATCAGGCGAATCTTCTGGCCGCGCTTCATGCGTCCGCTCATCACGCGCGCCAGCACCACCACGCCCCGGTATGGATCGAACCAGGAATCGAAGATGAGCGCCTGCAGCGGAGCTTCGACGTTCCCCTTGGGCGGCGGCAGACGATGAACAATCGCCTCCAGCACATCGGCCACGCCTTCGCCCGTCTTGGCGCTGATCGGCAGAGCGGTGCTGGCGTCCAGACCCACCGTCTGCTCGATCATCTCGCGGGTGCGGGGAATGTCCGAGCTCGGCAGATCGATCTTGTTGATGACCGGGATGATCTCGAGGCCATTATTGATGGCGATGTAGGCATTCGCGAGCGTCTGCGCCTCCACCCCCTGGGTAGCGTCCACGATCAGCAGCGCGCCTTCGCAGGAGGCCAACGAGCGCGAAACCTCATAGGAAAAATCGACGTGCCCGGGCGTGTCGATCAGGTTGAGCTGATAGGTCTCGCCATCCGCGGCGGTGTACGCCATCCGCACGGCATGCGCCTTGATGGTGATGCCGCGTTCGCGCTCCAGATCCATAGCATCCAGCACCTGCGCCTGCATCTCGCCCGCCGCCAAGGACCCGGTCATTTCGAGCAGACGGTCAGAGAGCGTGCTCTTGCCATGGTCGATATGGGCGATGATGGCAAAATTGCGGATGTGTTCGCGATCCATGGAAGAGGGCCGGGCGGGCGAAAACAATAGAGCTGGAAAAGCCTTATGCCTGCGCTGAGTTTACCATTCATGACGCGCGGCAGCAGGGGAGGAACACAAGGTGGCCGTTCTTGTTGCCATTCCCGAAGGGAATCTGCTTTTGCTGTTGCTCTTGACCTTGCCGTTCTTGCTGTCATTCCCGAAGGGAATCTGTTTTTGCTGCTGCTCTTGACCTTGCCGCCCTTGCTGTCATTCCCGAAGGGAATCTGTTTTTGCTGCTGCTCTTGACCTTGCCGCCCTTGCTGTCATTCCCGAAGGGAATCTGTTTTTGCTGCTGCTCTTGACCTTGCCGTTCTTGCTGTCATTCCCGAAGGGAATCTGCTTTTGTCTTTGCCGTTGCCTTTGTCCTTGCCGTTCTTGCTGTCATTCCCGAAGGGAATCTGCTTTTGCTGTTGCTCTTGACCTTGCCGTTCTTGCTGTCATTCCCGAAGGGAATCTGCTTTTGCTGATTGTTTTTGCGGCTTTTCGCCGTCCAGCAACTGCTGGACCAGCGCAGAATCCAAATAGCTCCGGACGCCGGTGATCCTGCCGTTTTCAAACTCGCAGATCCAGCAACAGGCGCAATTGAAGCGGACCCCGTTGCGCGCCGTCGCGATGGTGTATAGCTCCACCGCCGCCCGGTCGTCCGCCACCACCACTTCACGGACATAAAACTTCAGGGGCGCATCGAAACAGGGCGCCAGGCGCTCCAGAACATGCCGGCGAAAATTTTCCTTGTCCGAATATTCCCCGGCAAGCGGATGGATCCCCAGGACCATCCAGTAGACGTCATCTGCGACGCGCACGAAAAATGCGTCCGGGTTTTCGCTGGCCAGTGCTGCGAACATCGTGCGTACTTCGTACTCGCTGATTGCCATGGAATCAGGATGCGGTGCGCGGCCGTTCCATGGCAAGCAGGAGCCTGGCAGAGCAAGGGACGGAAGCAGGAATTCGCGCAAATTCGTGCAGGTGCTGCACTACAATTGGGGGAAGACCTCAGCCTCCGAATGAAACATTCTTCGCTCACTGCCGCGAGCTTCGTTCTTTTTGTTCTCTGCGGCTGCGCGGCGCATAAGCCAGTCGCCGCGCGTCCGCCGGCGCCGCCTGCGGTGGTCCCCCCTGCGTCTCAAGTGGCGCAGCCGGCTTCCGCCGCCGCAGCATCGGCTGAGCCGTCGCAGACAAGTCCGCCCGGAGCCACGCTGCGTACCGATGCCGAGGTCATTGCGGCCTCAAAGGAGGACTACGATCAGGGCGTCGCCCTCTATCAGCAGGGGGAGTATCGGCCGGCACGCACAAAATTCGATGCGGCCGTCGAGGCCTTCCTGGCCAGCGGACACGATCTGTCCAAAGATCAGCCGCTGAACGACGCCTTTGAAGGCACGGTCGACAAGATCAATGCCCTGGAACTGGACGCACTGCAGCAGAGCAACGGCTTCAGCCAGCAGGAAGAGGCGCCGGTTGACGTTGCCAATGGCGTCACCTTTCCCGTGGACCCGAACCTGTTGGCCAAAGCCCGCGCTCAATTGAAACTGACCCAATCCGATCTTCCGCTGGTCGTGAATGGCTACGTCGCCAGCTTTATCAACTACTTCACCAACACGCGCAAGGGCCATAACACCATCGCCAACTCGCTGGTCCGGGAGGGCCGCTATCGCGCCATCGTGGAAAAAACGCTGGCCGAGGAAGGCGTTCCGAAGGACCTGATCTATCTGGCTGTGGCGGAGTCTGGTTTTCGCCCGCGGGCGATCAACGCGCGGAGCGGCGCTGGCGGCATGTGGCAGTTTATGCCCTACGGTACCTATGGACTGACCCAGAATAAGTGGGTCGATGAACGCTTCGATCCTGAACTCTCCACGCGAGCCTACGCCCGCTACATCAAGGAGCTGCACCAGCAGTTCGGCGACTGGTACCTGGCGATGGCTGCGTATGACTGGGGTCCGGGGAAGGTCCAGCGCGCGGTGCAGCGTACCGGCTACGCGGACTTCTGGCAGTTGTATCAGCGGAACGTTTTGCCGGCGGAGACCAAGAACTACGTGCCCATTATTCTTGCGGCGGCCATCATGGCGAAGAACCCCGCGCAGTATGGGCTCGCCGATCTTTCGGCCGATCCGCCGCTGGTCACCGATACGGTCACAACGCACTCGGCGATCAATCTGAATCTTGTGGCCGATCTCTCCGGCTCCACGCTGGACGAGATTCAGCAGTTGAACCCCGCGCTGCTGCGGCTTAGCACCCCAGCGGGCATGGACTATAAACTGCGGCTGCCGCCCGGAACCGAAGACCTGTTCAAGCAGCGGCTGGCGGCGATTCCAGAAGAACATCGCAATTCGTGGCGCTATCACGTCCTGGCACCTGGCGAGACAGTGAGCAGCGTGGCTGAAAGCTTCCACCTCAAGCCATCGGAGATTCTAGCCGTCAACCAGCTTGACTCCGCGTCACAGGTTTCCGCCGGACAGGCCCTGGTGCTGCCCGTTCCGCCGCCCAAAGTGGTGCATGCGAACATGCGCTATCGGACGCGCCGCGGAGACACCCTGGTCACGGTCGCCGACCGCTTTGGGGTGACTACTGCGCAACTGCGCCGCTGGAATCACCTTCGTTCCAACCATGTCCCTGCCGGCCACGTGCTGTATGTCTCTCAGCCTGTGTATCATCGGCGTGCCCGCAGCCATGGGGGGCATTCCGCGCATTTCTCACACACGCAATCGCACCATTCGCATGGCTCCGCGCATGCGGCAACAGGCCACAAGAAGGCGGCCACGCGCGCGTCAGCCCATCATTCCAGCGGCAAAAAGCACAAGCAAGCGACCGCGCATTCCTGATTTGGAAGACATGCTCGCGAGGCGGCTGCGTTGCAATTTGACAAACGAACAGAAACTTGGCGCTTGTCTTTCCGCAGTTCTCGTAGCATTCTGATGGGGTACGAGAACGGGTGTTTCCTCGTCTTGTATTCAGGGTCAGCGCAGCCACGCGGTCTGCCGTGGTCTGGCAGGGAGGCAAGAATGGTCGACGATCAATTCAAGGCGATGTCCGGAGATTCGGAATTCGACACCGAAAACGACGAGTTTTCTGATGACATGCAGGATGGGTTTGAGGAAGAAGAAGAAGTCACAATGTCCGTGGGCTCGGACGATGACGACGATGAGGGTGAGGCGCTAGGCGGCGAAGAGGACGAGGCGGAGACCGTTGAGGTGTATGCCATGCCCGCGCGTCAGTCTTCCACGGCCCCTGCAAAAGCCATGCCTCGCACGGCAACCCGCTCCACAGGGAGCCGGGCCGCAAAAACATCGAGCCAGAAGAAGGCCAGCCAGAAGAAGGCCGGCCATAAGAAAGCTGCGGTGAAGGCGTCGAGCGCCAAGAAGTCGGGCGTTAAGAAATCGGCCGCCAAAAAATCCAGTGCCAAAAAATCCAGCGCAAAGAAGTCCAGCGCGAAAAAGGTCGCGGTGAAGTCAGCCGGAAAAAGGTCCGCAAAAAAAGCGGCAAAACGCAGTGCAATCTCTTCAAGGGGGAAAACCTTGGCAGTTAAAAAGGCAACCAAAAAGGCAGCAAAGAAGACTTCCGCAAAGAAGTCTGCAACCAAAAAATCACCCGCCAAGAAAACGGCGGCCAAAAAGTCATCCGCCAAGAAGACAACCAAAAAGAAGTAACGCAGTCCCAAGGCAAAATACAAAGGCCCGGCTTTTCTGCCGGGTCTTCGTGTTTTCACCGGCATCACTGCGCCGTATAATCCGGCTATTCCATTGTGGAGGCCCCATGCGACGCCCAACTTCCTTCAAACTCTCGTGCCTTTTGCTCGCTGCAGCGGTCATGGTTCTGCCCGCAAGCAAGGCGGTGGCGCAGAACTCCCAGCTTGCGGCGACGCCTCCCATGGGCTGGAATAGCTGGAACCATTTCGCGGGAAAGGTAACGGAGGCCGATGTGCGCGCCGCCGCGGACGCCATGGTGGCCAGCGGCATGCGCGATGCCGGGTACATCTACGTCAACATTGATGACACGTGGGAGGGGCAGCGCGACGCTGCCGGCAATATTCAGCCCAACAGCAAGTTTCCTGACATGAAGGGGCTCGCGGACTACGTCCACTCCAAAGGACTCAAGCTTGGCATTTATTCCTCGCCTGGTCCCAAGACCTGCGCGGGCTATCCCGGCAGTTATGGCCATGAGCAGCAGGATGCAGACACCTATGCCAAGTGGGGCATTGATTACCTGAAGTATGACCTTTGCAGCTATCACGGCATCATGAAGCGCGAAGCGCCGGGTGATCCGCAGAAGCAATGGAAGATGATGCAGGCGGCCTACGACAAAATGCATGAGGCGCTGCTCCACACGCATCGGCCCATCGTCTACAGTATGTGCCAGTACGGCTTGGATGCTGTCTGGTCGTGGGGCCCCTCGGTTCGCGGCAATCTGTGGCGGACGACCGGAGATATCAAAGACAACTACGCCCGCATGTCGATGATTGGCTTCAGCCAGGCAGGCCTGGGTCGCTACGCTGGGCCGGGCCATTGGAACGATCCCGACATGCTCGAGGTCGGCAACGGCCATATGACCCCCGATGAGTATCGCACCCACATGAGCCTGTGGGCGATGCTGGCTGCGCCACTGCTGGCCGGCAATGATCTAAGCAAAATGGATGACACCACGAAGAGCATTCTGCTCAACCGCGATGTGATCGCCGTCGATCAGGACCGCATGGGCAGACAAGGCAACCGTGCGCAGGCCACGGGTCCGTTTGAGATATGGACGCGCCGCTTGTCCGATGGCGCCTGGGCCATTGCGCTCTTTAACCGGTCGCGCTATGCCTACCCGATGACTGCGGATTTCCAGAAGCTCGGGCTGGCGCCGTCCCTGCACGCTCGGGATCTGTGGAGCCACCGCGACCTCGGTGTGCTGCACAATTCCTTCACCGCAACCGTTCCGTCGCATGGCGTTGTCATGCTGCGGGTTCAGCCGTAGCTTTGCGGCAGACCGGCGCATCCCGTCCTGGTTTCAAGGTGTTGCGCCGTCTGCCCGTTCTGCCGGCCACGGTTCCCTCCCCGCCGCGGACTAGTTGCAGAAGAGTTACTATTCAACGCCGAAACCGTCACCTACAATAGGAAATGGGGAAGGGCCAAGAAATGGAGATCGTTCCTGCGCTGCAGGAAGGTGACCTGTACCCCATGAAGAACCTTACGCGTCGAGCGTTCATGCTGGGCTGCGCTGTTTTCGCCGTCGCCACCAAAGTTTTGCGATCCGCGGAAAGACCCGGCAAGCGCGTTTTCATCGGAACCTACACGGATAAGACCAGCCGGGGCATCTACAGCTACCGGTGGCTGCCGCAATCGGGCGAACTTGCGCCGATGGGCCTGGCGGTCGAAACCTCCAATCCCAGCTTTCTTGCGTTCTCGCCCAATCGCAAAGACCTGTATTGCGTCAATGAAGAGGGGACAAAGCCGGGGACCGTCTCGGGATTTCTGGTCGCCCCGCTTTCCGGGAAGTTGCGGCTTAAGAATGTGGTCGCTTCGGGCGGTACAGCCCCCTGTAACCTGATGGTGGACTACACGGACCAGGTGCTGTTCGTCGCGAATTATGCCAGCGGCAGCGTCGCCAGTTACCGCATCCTGAACGACGGAAATCTCAGCGAGCCGGTTTCGAATATCTATTTTCCCGGCGGCAGCATCAACCCGGAGCGGCAGAAGACAGCCCACACCCATTGCACGACGGTCTCTCCCGACAACCGCGCCCTGCTGGTGAACGATCTTGGCCTGGACCGCATCATGGTCTTTCGCTTCGATCCCAAGACCGCAAAGCTCACCGCGAACGATCCGCCGTATTACAGCGCTATTCCGGGCTCCGGTCCCAGAAATCTCGCGTTTCATCCCAATGGACGCTGGGCCTACTCCATCAATGAGCTGGCGAATACCATCGACTGTCTGAGCTGGGACAGCACCAAGGGCACCCTGCTCCGTTTTCAGAACATATCCACGCTGCAGATGGATCATGAAAGTCCCACTGCGGCGGCCACCGTCCAGGTGCACCCCAATGGTATGTTTGCGTACGCCTCCAATCGTGGCGACGACAGCATCACAGTCTTCTCGATTGATCCAGCCAACGGCCGCCTGACGCTGATCCAGCGCATCTCCTGTGAGGGCAACACGCCGCGGCACTTCGCGATTGATCCAGGCGGGCGCTGGCTGGTGGTCGCCAATCAGGGTTCCGACAATCTTGTGGTGCTCAAGTGCAATCCCGCCACGGGTAAATTGCTCCCGACCGGTCGGCACTATCGCGTAGACTCTCCAGTCTGCGTGCGCTTCGAGTAACGCGCGCGGCGTTGCCTCCCGGGCCGGTGGTATTCTGGCCAAACTTCGGGAGAGAGCGACGCGCGCATGAAAGTGGGAGTATTCACGCCAGTGCTGGCCGGCCTGCCACTGGCGCAGGCCCTTGAAACCCTCCAATCCCTGGGCATCAGCACTGTTGAGCTGGGCACCGGCAACTGGCCCGGCGATGCGCATTGCAAGCTCTCCATGCTGGACAATCCGGGCGAGCTTGAGGTCTTTCAGGAGACGCTCACCCGCTTCGGCGTCACCATCAGTGCGCTCAGTTGCCACGGCAACGCGCTACATCCGGATATGGCCGTCGCCGAGCAGGCGCGAAAGATCAGCCACAAGACGGTCCTGCTCGCAGAAAAGCTGAATGTTCCGGTTGTCATCGATTTTTCCGGCTGTCCTGGCGACAGTCCCACGGCGGTGCATCCCAACTGGGTCACCTGTCCCTGGCCACCGGAGTTTCGCAGCATTCTCGACTGGCAGTGGAAGGAAATTGTGGCCCCGTACTGGCGGCGGCATGCGCAACACGCCGCGGATCATGGGGTGCGCATCGCCATTGAGATGCATCCGGGCTTCGTCGTCTACAACCCGGAGACGATGTTGCGGCTGCGCGAGGTGGCGGGCGAAACTGTCGGCTGCAATTTTGATCCCAGCCATCTGTTCTGGCAGCAGATCGATCCCATCGCAGCGGTCAATGTTCTGGGCGATGCGGTGTTCCACGTTCACGCCAAGGATACGCAGATGTTTCCGGCGAACCTGCCACGCACGGGCGTGCTGGACGCGAAGCCGTACGATCGTGAGCGCGAGCGAGGCTGGATCTTTCGCACCTGCGGCTACGGACACGATGCGCTCTGGTGGAAGCAGTTTGTGTCGGCCCTGCGGCTGGCCGGATACGACGGCACCCTTTCGATAGAGCATGAGGACAGCCTGCTGGCTCCTGCCGAGGGCCTTGAAAAGGCCATTCATTTTTTGCAGGCATTGGTTCCCGAGCACCCCTCCGGGCCGGCGTGGTGGGTCTAGTACCTCGTCGCTTCTCCGCCGGCACGCCGGCTCTCCGCCCAAGGTGAAACCGCACTTTGAAACGCGGCATCCAACGTAGCTGCGGTATGCAGCGAGATTCTGATCATTGCGGGAACGCCGCCTGTTTTCAATCGCGGGCTTGGCGCCGCAAGCAGGCGGCAGCGGGCAGACGTTGTACAACCACGATTGGGCTGCTCAGCTTCATGTTGGCCATGTTTTCGGCCTATGGAAAAAACACCACTGCGCAGACGCCCAAGACATCGCCGCAGCTCCAGCAAATGCTCTCCTCCTATGTGGGGCAGACTGTCACCTCCGTCGATATTGCCGGGCAGCCGGACGCCACGACTGCCCAGTTTTCCGGGCTGCTGCAGCAGCGGGCCGGCCAGCCCTTCACCATAAAGAGCATCGATGCCAGCATCGCTGCCCTGAAAAACACGGGCAAATTTACCGATGTCCAGTTGCAGGTGTATCCGGAGGCCACGGGCGTTCGCGTTCTTCTGATCCTGCATCCGGCGATCTACTTCGGGCTGTTTGAATTTCCCGGTGCAGAAAAATTCTCATACTCCCGATTGATACAGGTCACCAATTATCCGCCGGAAGCGCCCTACAACGGCCACGATATTCGGCGGGCTACAGAAAATCTGCTGACATTTCTGCGGCAGCAAGGCTACTTCCAGGCGCAGGTCACGCCGGAGACGCGGATCGACACCGTGCATCGCCTGGCCAATATCGTCTTCCACGTGACGCTCCACCAGCAGGCAAAATTCGGCGTCGTAGACATTGACGGCGCGCCCCCGGCCGAGACGGCCCGCCTGCAGCAGCAGCTCAAGGGAATCTGGGCGAGGCTGCGCGGGTCGGCCATTCGGCCCGGAAAGGGCTATCGGTACAAGACACTCACCAATGCGACGCGGTATCTGCAGAATGCGCTGCAGAAAAAAGACTGGCTGGCGGCCCGGGTGACCCTTCAGGGCGCGGAGTACGTCGCCGCGACCAATCGCGCCAACATCCACTACCAGGTGCATACCGGCCCTGTCCTGCACGTGAAGATCGAAGGGGCGCACCTGTGGAGCTGGGACAAAAAATCACTGCTGCCGGTGTATCAGGGAGCCGGCGTGGACCCGGAGCTGGTGCAGGAGGGCCGGCAATCGCTGCGCGCCTACTTCGAAGGCAAAGGCTACTTTGATGCGAAGGTCGACTCCAGCTTCCACAAGGCGCCGGCGGGCGACACGATCGTCTACACGATTGCAAAAGGCAAAAAGTATAAGGTCACAGCCGTCCGGCTCGTGGGCAACACGTCCATCGCCTCCAGCAAGCTGCTTCCGCAGATTACGGTGCAGAAGGCGCACTTCTTCAGCCGCGGAAAATACAGCGAGCCGCGGGTGCAAGCAAGCGCGCGTAACCTGACCGCTGTCTACCAGGCAAACGGATTTAGCCAGGCTACGGTAACGCCCGCAGTCACTCAAAAAGGAACGAACCTGTCGGTGCTGTTCCGCGTGGCCGAGGGGCCCCGGCAGATCGTCCACTCGCTCACGATCGACGGTGCAAAGACGCTGGCTCAGGCCGAGTACGCGCCTAAGGGGCTTCGACTTGCCGTCGGGCAGCCATACTCTGAGCAGCATGTAGCGGATGATCGCAAGACGATCATTGCCAACTATCTGGAGAGGGGCTATCTGACCGCCAGCTTCCGGGAGACTGCCAAGGCTGTCTCGCCGCGGCAGCCCGATGCGATCAACGTGGTGTATCACATCTATGAAGGCCCGCGCGTCATCACCGGTCAGGTCATTACGCTGGGCCGCAGCCATACTCGACCGCGGCTCATTCACGAAGACATCAGCCAGTTAAAGACCAATCTGCCGCTGACGGAAACCAGCCTGCTGACGGCGGAGAGCAAGCTGTACAACCATACCGGCGTCTTCGATTGGGCGGAGGTGGACCCGCGCAGCCGGATCACAACGCAGACGCGGTCCGACGTGCTGGTGAAGGTCCACGAAGCCAAGCGCAACCAGCTCACCTACGGCGTCGGTTTTGAGATCATCAACCGGGGCGGAAACATTCCGAGCGGCACCGTCGCCCTCCCAAACCTGCCGCCAATCGGCCTGCCCGGCAACTACACCACCAGTCAGAAAACCTATTACGGTCCGCGCGGCACCATCCAGTACACGCGCAACAACGTCCGCGGGAAAGGGGAGACACTGTCGCTGACCGGCTTTGCCGGACGCCTGGATCAGCGCGGCGGCGCGTATTACATCAACCCCAATCTCCGCTGGACCAACTGGACCGCAACCCTGGCCCTTACCGTGGAGCACAACGGTGAAAATCCCATCTTCACCTCGCAGCAGGAACTCGCCAGCTATCAAGTGCAGCGCTGGCTCGATAAGCAGAAATACAAGCTCCTCTTCTTCCGCTACAGCTTTAGTAAAACCGACCTGACGCGGATTGAAATTCCTGAGTTAGTGTTGCCGCAGGATCGGCATGTCCGTCTTTCCACCGTGTCGACCAGCTTCACCCGCGACACACGCAACAACATTCTAAATGCCACCCGGGGAACGGTGGCCAGCTTTGAGCTGGACTCCAACTTTACGCAGTTGGGCTCCAGCGTCAACTTTGCCGAACTCACCGGCCAGCTCGCCGACTATCACAGGATTCCGCTGAACATCATCTGGGCGAACAGCATCCGCATCGGGCTGGCGCAGCCATTCTGGAAGAGCCGCGTGCCGCTCAGCCAGGAGTTTTTCACCGGTGGCGGCAGTACGCTGCGCGGTTATCCCCTCGACAGTGCCGGCCCGCAGCGCAAGGTCCAGGTCTGCTCCTCCGGCTCCAGTACCAACTGTTCATTCATTCAGGTTCCGGATGGCGGCCGCGAATTGTTGATCCTCAATACGGAGCTGCGCATTCCCCTACCTGTCAAAAAGAACCTGGGCATGGTGCTGTTCTACGACGGTGGCAACGTATTTCCGGTAGTGGGCTTTAGCCAGTTCACGTCTCTCTACTCCAACAATCTGGGCACCGGCCTGCGCTATGAGACGCCGGTGGGCCCCATCCGTGTAGACATTGGGCGCACGCTGGAGCCGATTCCAGGCATCAATCCCACGCAATATTTCATCAGCATTGGACAGGCATTCTAAGGCGGCTACCTGAATGGACCGCGATCCAAACTCGGCACAAAATCAGGCGAGCCCGTCACGCCGCCTGTGGCTGCGCATCGTGGGCTGGGCTGCGGCCGGCGTTGTTTTGCTCTTGCTGCTGCTGGTCGTCTCGGTCGCATTGCTGTTGCGGAGTGACCGGGTCCACGCCTACCTGCTGCATGCTGCGGAGCGCCAGGCCTCCGCGCGGCTTGGAACGCGCGTCTCGCTCGAGAATTTCACGCTCCATCTCTCGACCCTCACGCTCGATCTCTACGGGCTGACGATTGACGGCGCGCCCCCCTACCCGCAGCCACTGCTGCAGGTGCAGCATGCGACGATCGGAGTGCGGATCGTCTCTGTTCTTCACCGGGAGTGGTACCTGGACACGCTGCGCATCGATCAGCCGGTGGTGCGTGTCTACACCGGAGCTGATGGCTCCAGCAATCTTCCAACTCTCAAGACGAGCGGCACCAGCCACACCAGCGTGTTTGATCTTGGCATCCGCCACGCAAGGCTCACCGGCGGGGAGATCGACTACAACAACCGCAAATCCGCACTGGCGGCAAATCTGCGGGACGTCGATTTTCACGCCACCTTCAACGCACCGCTGCACAAATATTCCGGCCGGTTGCACTATCGGCACGGCCTGCTGCAGATGGGAGCGTGGCGGCCCATCGAGCACGATCTGGATGTCCGCTTCAGCGCCACGCCAGAGCGGCTGCACCTGCAACGGATGGTGCTCTCTGCGGGGGCATCCTCACTGACCCTTGCCGGCCAGTTGCAGAACTATAGTCGCCCGCAGTTGCAGGCGAATTATCGACTGGTGGCAAGCGGCGCGCA
>JAJXUS010000295.1 GCA_021782675.1 Acidobacteriota bacterium | reverse complement strand
CCACCGTGAGCACCGTATACGTGCGCAACGCCTCGCTCAGGTCAACGCCCTGCTGCAACGTGCCAATCAGCAGTCCCGCAATAATGTTGATCGATGTAATAAGGATGGTGGCCAGCGAGTCCCGCTGGTTGAACCGCGCCGCGCCGTCCATCGCGCCATAAAACTCCGCTTCGCGCGCGATCGCCTGACGCCGCCTTCGCGCCTCGGCCTCATCAATCAGCCCCGCGTTCATGTCGGCGTCAATCGCCATCTGCTTGCCGGGCAGCGCATCGAGCGTAAAGCGCGCCGTCACCTCGGCCGTGCGCACAGCGCCATGCGATACCACCAGGAATTGAATCGCAATCAGCGCAAGAAACAGAACGAACCCGACCACATAGTTGCCACCCACGACGAACTGGCCGAATGCCTCGATCACCTTGCCGGCCGCGCCTGTTCCCTCCGAACCGTGCAGAAGAATCCGCCTGCTCGACGCAATGTTCAGAGCCAGACGAAACAGCGTCAGAAGCAGAAGGAGCGTGGGAAAGACGCTCAACTCGACCGCGCGGCGAATCTGCACCGCGGAGAGGAAGACAATAATCGATGCCGCCATCGACAACGCCAGCAAAAAGTCCAGCCCCGCTGCCGGCAGCGGAACCAGCATCACAAAAATCACGCTGATCGATGCCAGCGGCAGAATATATTCACGCAGCCGGTCCAGGATCGAGTTGGCGCCTGCAGAGGCGGCGGGCAATGCAGTCGCGCTCATCGCAGTTCTCCTTCCACCGGAGGAATCGTGGCCATCGGAATCGCGCTCGCGCGACGCGCCATCTCCTGCGCGCGCACAACGGCTTCGCGCGAGCGCCGTTCGCGCATCTCCGACTCCACGCGCTGCCTGTAGAGGTAGGCCAGAATCGCCGCGACCGCCGCATACAGATCAACCGGAATCGCCTGCCCCACCTCGACCGTGCGATACAGCGAGCGGGCCAGCGGCGGGTTCTCAACAATCGGCACTCCGGCCCAGCGGGCCTCGGCCTTGATCTCCTCGGCCAGCAGATTCCGCCCCTTCGCCAGCACCTTCGGCGCATCCATCGATGCAAAGTCGAAACCCAGCGCCACTGCGTAGTGCGTGGGATTGGTCAGCACCACGGCCGCACGCGAAACATCCGCCTTCACGCGGCGGCGGCGCATCTGCCGCTGCAGGCCGCGAATGCGGCTGCGGATCTGCGGACTGCCCTCCGTCTCCTTGTACTCGTCCCGCAAATCCTCGCGGCTCATCTTCAGCCGCGATTCGCGGCTGCGCCATTCCACCGCATAATCGACCAGAGCCCAGCCAAACAGCAGCCACGCCGCCGCCCTCAGAAGGGAGAACACATCGGACCCAAGCGTTTCCAGCCGCACCGTCGAAAAAGGCGGCTCCGCCAGTTGCCTGGAGATGCGCTGCACGGCAAACACCGCCAGCAGGCCCGCCGGAAGCAGCGATTTGGCTAGCCGCGCCGCCGCGCGCAGTGAGAACAGGTTCTTGATATTGCTGACGGGATTGATGCGGTCGAGCTTGAACCCGATCGCTTCGGCGTGAACGCTGATGCCGCCGGTCTGCAGAATTCCCACCCCCACTGCTGCCGCAGCCACCGCCGCCATCACCATGCCAAGAGGCCCGACCAGGGAAAGCGATATCCGCCGAATGGAATAAAGAGTGGGCTCAAGCTGCGCGGGCTCCCATCGCGCCGCAGAACCGAGATCGAGAAATGCGGCAAATCCTGCGCGCCAGGACTCAACCGTCCCGTCGCCCATCGCGCCAAGCGCCATCACGCCGGCCAGCGTGCCGGCCGCGGCCGAAAGTTCACGGCTGTGCAGCAGGTCGCCTTCCTTGCGGGCTTTTTCGCGACGATGCTGCGTCGCCTGTTCTGTGCGCTCTCCCGGCATCGGTTATCCCCCCGACCCGGCTGGCGGAGCGGCGATCAGCCGCTGGGCCAGGTCGAGCAGGTTGTCGAAGCGCGCTTCAACAAAGCGCGGCCAAAGCGCCAGTGATCCAGCCAGCAGCGCGAAGCCGGTCAGCGTCTTCAACGGCACCGTCAGAGACATGACCGGAAGCTGCGGACTGAGCTTGCCCAGCAGAGACACGGCGATCTCCACCAGCAGCGTGGCCGCCAGCACCGGGGCAGCCAGTTCCACGGCTGCCAGAAAAATGCCGCCCGCAGCGCGCACAATTGTCAGCGCGGAATGTGGAGCCAGGGCGTAACTTCCCAGAGGCGCAACGCGAAAGCTTCGCACCATCGATGCCAGCAGAATGCGGTCCAGTCCCGCAGCCAGCACGATCAGCGTGCCGAAGAGCTGAAAGAGTTCGCCCATCAGGGGTGTCTGAATCGATGTCGCGGGGTCCAGCAGATTGACCAGCGAAAAACTGAACTGCAGACCCGCAATCTGGCCGGCAAAAAGCAGCATCTCGTTCAGCAGGGCAAGCGTCAGCCCGTACACCAGCCCAACCGCCAACTCCCCCAGCAACGCTGTGAAACTCAAAACAGCATGCGCGTTCGGCAGAGCAGCCACCACCGGAGCCAGCAGATAAGCGACCGCCAGCGTGAACACCGCCTTGGCCCGCATCGGCAGCGCCGCTGAAGAGAAGAACGGGGCAAAGGTCACCATTCCACTCACCCTCACCAGGGCCAGGGTCATCGCACTCAAAAACTCATTCCACTCCGTCATCACAGATTCCTCCCGTCTCTCTAGCCCAGGTAACGGTGCAGATCGGTCAGCAGAAGCCGGGTATAGTCCGCCATGCGGCTCAGGAACCAGGGCATGCCGGCCAGCAGGATGATGGCCACAGCGGCCAGTCGCGGAACCGTGGTCAGCGATTGCTCCTGCAGGCTGGTGAGGGTTTGCAGCAGGCTTAGAACAAAGCTCAGCAGAGCCGCTGCAATCAGCACCGGCGCAGCCAGAATCATCGATTCCCTCATCAGCTGGCGCAAAAGTTCGGCAACCATATCTGGTGTCATCCGCACTCCCTCAGAAGCTTTTCAGAAGCGATCCGGCCAGCAGGTTCCAGCCGTCCACCATCACAAACAGCAGAATCTTCAACGGCGTTGAAACCACCACCGGCGGCAGTTGGAACATGCCAATCGATGTCGTAATCGCCGCGGTCACCATGTCGATCAGCAGAAATGGAAGAAACAGCACTGCCCCGATGGCGAAGCCAGCCTTCAGCTCCGACAGAATGTAGGCCGGAATCACCACCCGCATCGGCAGATCCGCAGGCGTATCGGGCCGGGGAACCTGCCCGGCGGCGGTGAACAGAGCCAGGTCCTTTTCGCGCGCATAACGCAGCAGAAAATGTTTTACCGGCTGCGCACCCCGGTCGATCGCCTCCCACCCGGTGATCTGGCCGCCGCGATACGGCTCCACCGCCCGCTGGTCCACCTGGGTCAGCACCGGCGTCATCAAAAACCAGGTCATCATCAGGGCCAGCCCCAGCAGCGTGGGGTTGGATGGCGCCGTCTGCGTGCCCAGCGCCTGGCGCAGAAAATGAAACACCACCAGCAGCCGCACCAGAGGCGTCATGCACATCAGAATTGCCGGCAGCAGCGTGACGAGCGTCAGGACAAAGACAATCGTCCACGGCGTCGAATCCGAGGGATGCAGGCGGCCATTCAGGTCAGGCATCAGAGACGCCGCCGCCGGAGCCACATACATTGCGGCCTGCGCGCCTACCATGTAATCCTCCCGGCCACGCCCGCGCGCCCGCTGCGGCGCGCCTCGCCGGTCGGCGGTTCCTGTTGGTCGAGAGCGTAAAAAACTGGCCCGCCCTCGTGCGAAGTGGCCACGAGGAATCGCCTGCCTTCGGCCTCAACCAGCGCCAGAG
>JAJXUS010000294.1 GCA_021782675.1 Acidobacteriota bacterium | reverse complement strand
CGAGTTCACGCTTCGCGGCCTCGCCGTAGCTGTCGTGAAGCTGAAGTAACCTGCCGGCAAACGGGACGGCTCTGCACATCGACCCGCCAAAGCACAGCCAGCGGCGCCAGGAACACCGGAATCATCACGGCCGGGAAGCCGCTGATCGGCCTGTTCGGCTTGTCGAAGGCCAACGCATGAAGCAGGGAGGGCGAACCCCAAAAACCGGTGGCGACGGGAGCAAACAGCCCCACCAGGATTCCCCCGGTTCCCGCCGGCAGTGCAGAAACGCAGGGCATGAGTCCGCCGTCGAGTAGCCCAAGAAAGACCGTGTACGATGCCAGAGTAGTTGACAGGGCCTGCATTGAAAGAAAAGGGGAAGGTGCACGCCAGTGCCACAGATCTTGACAATTCGTGTCACCATTCCTGGCAATATCCTACGGCTGTGTCAGTATTCATGGCATAATCCTACGTCTGGCTCTTCCAGAGAGGAACCGAAGAAGCGTCGGCGGACATGCACTATCGGAGACGCCCGGAACGGACACATCGGTAAACGCTTGGCGACCAGGAGGGAGCAAACGCTGCAATGCCGGTCTGGCCAGTCTCTGCATAGGAGACTAAACTTTCATGTGGATTCTGTCCGTATGGCTACCGGCCCCGAGAGCGCATATACTAATTCCTTAGTATGATGCAAGATTTCCGATGGGCGGTGCGTTGGCTGCGGCGGAATCCGCTGTTTGTCACGGCAGTGGTGGCGATTCTCGGGCTCGGCATCGGCGCGAGCACGGCCGCCTTCAGCATCACGGACGCGGTACTGCTGAGGCCGGCGGCGGACCGCGCGGGCCGCAGCCTGATGCGCGTGGAAGAGAAGAGCACGAAGCGAGCGATGTTTGGAATGCCTGCGAAGGATTACCTGCGCTGGCGCGACCGCGGCGATCTGTTCCAGACCGCGGCGCCCTTCGTAAGGGACATGGTGACGCTCGGCGGGATCGACACGCCGGACCAGATGTTTGCGCTTCGGACGGAGGGTCGGCTGTTTACGATGCTCGGGGCGCGCGCGGCGGTGGGACGCGCGCTGTTGGAGACGGATGATGACGCGGGCGACGTGGTGGTGATCGCCGATCGCCTTTGGGGGAGAGTATTCCATCGCGACCCGGGTGTCGTGGGGCGGCATGTGGTTATTGCGGACCAGCCGTACACCATTGTGGGCGTCATGCCGCCAACGTTCGAGTTTCCCACGGCGGACGTGGAGATGTGGATTGCGATGCGGCTGACACCGACGCAGACGCGGGTGGAGTGTGCGGCGGTTTTGCGGCCCGGAGTGCCGCTGGAGGCAGTGCAGAGCGCCATGCGGATTGTGGCGCATCAACTTGAAGAAGAGGAGCCGATCGAAAAAGCCGGGCTGGAGATCGTGGTTTCGCCGTGGCAAGACGATGTGACGCGAAGGTACACATTGAGCGTGGTGTTCATCGTGGCGGCAGTGGGGCTGTTGCTGCTCATCGCGTGCACGGATGCCGGCAGCCTACTGCTGTGCCGGGCGCTGCAACGGCAGCGGGAGATCGCGATCCGCGCGTCGTTGGGCGCGGATGCGTGGCGCGTGGCGCGGCAACTGCTGACGGAATCGCTGGTGCTGGTGCTGCTTGGAACGGCGGCTGGATTGGCGGCGGCGCGGTGGACCCTGCACGGTCTGGTGCGGTACCTGGCAGCGCTGCCGATTGCGGTTCCGCATCTGCAGGGAGTGGCGTTGAACGGCCGAGTGCTGGCGGCCAACACGGCGCTTTGCGTGGTGCTGGCCTGCGCCCTGAGCCTGCTGCCCGTGCTACTGGCGCGTCGCGCGGATCTGCAAACGGCGCTGCGGACCGGACAGGGAGGCGGCACGCCGAGGGGCTCGACGCGGATCTTCTCGATACTCATCGGCGCTGAGGCTGCCTTTGCGTTCCTACTGCTGGTGGGCTCCGGCCTGATGATGCACAGCCTGATCCGGCTGGAGAAATCGGACAACGGATTTCGGCCTGACCACGTGCTGACACTGCGCGTTCCGGTCGGGACGATTACGCAGCCGAGGCCGGGCACGAAGTACGGCACCAAACCGAGCCAGATGGCGCACTACCAGCAACTGGTGGACCGGCTGAAGCAGATTCCCGGTGTGCACTACGCGGCATTTGTGAACAATCCGCCGCTTTCGAGCGTGAATACCACGACGGACTTCGTAGGCCCCGACGGCAGGACGCGAGGGGTCCCGACTCGGTGCATCAGCGATGAGTACTTCGCCGCCATGGGCATTCCGCTACTGGCAGGGCGCACGTTCACCGCGTCGGACCAGTCGATGGACGCGCCATTGGTCGGAATCATCGATCGGCACATGGCGCAAACCCTGTTTCCGGGCCGCGATCCGCTGCAGGAGGTTCTACGGGTGAACGCGACGCGGTCGATCCGGATCGTGGGAGTGGTGAAAGATGCGGCGCAAAGGTTTTACGGGCGGCCGCCGGCGGACGAGATGTACATTCCGTTTCGCCAATATGTGTTTGGCGTGTTCATGTCGACGATGGTGGTGCGAGTATCGGGCGATCCGCTCGCGATCGCGTCCGCGGTGCGGCGGGCGATCTGGGAGGTGGACCCGGAGCAGCCGGTCATGAAGCTGGAAACGCTGAACGATATGATCTCGGATTCCATCTGGCAGCCGCGTTTTTCGGCGTGGGTGTATAGCGCACTGGGAGTCTTGGCCCTGCTTTTGACGTCGGCGGGGATCTATAGCGTAGTGTCGTTCACGACGACGCTACGGACGCGCGAGATGGGGCTGAGGGTGGCCTTGGGCGCCACGCCGGCGAGGGTAGTGGCCGGAGTCCTACGCGGCACCATGCTACCTTTGGCTTGCGGGCTGGCGGCAAGCCTCATTGCGGCGCGGCTCTTGGTGCGATTGCTCGCCAGTCTGCTGTACGAAACGAGCCAGGCCGATCCGGCGGCGTACGGTTTTGCCGTGCTGGTTCTACTTGGCGCCGGCTTGCTCGCGAGCGTCCGGCCAGCGTGGAAGGCCGCGACCCGGGACCCGCTGGAGGCGCTGCGGAGCGAGTGAGATTCACAGCATATAGAGAGGTTGAAGCGCCGGAGGTCGGATTTCTTCAGGAGGTCACGGGCGAAGTGTTGCTTTGGAGCATGAAAAGAGTGACGGCGAAAATGCCGTCATTGTGCAGAGACGCTGGCCGAACTGCGATTCGCGACCTGTCATCAATTGGACCCAATAACGCGTTCTGTTGACATTGGCCAAAATGCCACCACGACCGCGACGCGGCGGGCGACAGCAGGATTACGCTGGAAAGTCCGCACGGCATAAAGTCCCGCCACACGGCCGAAAAACGCCCGACGATGAGGTCTGGTTTCCGGTGAAGATCCTCCCTAACGGCGTAGTGTTTAGCGATGCTTCATCCGGACTCGTCGCATAGGTTTACCCTCGGCGCTCTCCCTAGCTGGCGGCGAGGATGCGCCGCCAGCCGTTCCGATCTCCAGTAAAAGAGAACGCCCAGGAGGATCGGAGTCGGCAGGCCGGACTCGATGGCCGGGATTCGCGTAAGGGCGCCCTGGTAATACCCTGCGCGGTACCGCGCAAACCGCGCCAACGTGGCCGGACCGGCGCGCGGTCACTGTCCGGGGGGCGCGGGCTTGTGCGCGGGGTAGCGCCCGTCCTTCCACGCCTTGTAGCGCATGTCGTGCAACTGAAAAGCATAGCAGTGGTCACACCCCGCAGAGACGCGGGTACAGCCGGTCAATGGCGACCAGGTGGCGTCCGTCCACTCGATCGAACTCTTGGTATTCGTCATTTCGCTATCACCTCTTTCTCGCCACGGACCCAGACACGCAGG
>JAJXUS010000293.1 GCA_021782675.1 Acidobacteriota bacterium | reverse complement strand
ATGGCGGCTCCATCGAGCTCGTGGCGCACGAACACCAGGCGCTGATCGTCGCTCAAAGCGTCGAGCGCCGTGATGACCAGCGCGCGCCGGCGCAGGCACCAAAACCTGCGACGGGAACCGATACGCGAATCACGCCCGCGCAGGCGCAGGCTCTGTTTCAGTCGGTCGATTCCATCCTGCAGTTTGACGCAAAGGATACGGGCCTGCCGATTCTGCATCCCGTAAAGCGGCGCCTGGTAACGCGCGACGAGGTGACCGAATATCTATCGCGCCAGCTCCAGAAGGACCGCGCCGCCAAGCGGCTCGAGCGGGACGAGCTGATCCTGAAAAAGTTCGGGCTGCTGCCGCAGACATTCGACCTGAAGCCGTTTCTGATCCGCCTGCTGCGGGAGCAGGTCGCCGGCTACTACGACGAGAAGACCAAGACCGTAAATCTGCTGGACTGGATTCCGCCGGATGAGCAGAAGCCGGTGCTGGCGCACGAGCTGACGCATGCGCTGCAGGACCAGCACGTGAACCTGGAAAAATGGGACGAGGATCACGAAGACTCTGTGCCGAAAAATGTGGCGCAGGATAATCAGCGTATTCGCGACGATGAGCAGTCCACGGCGCGCGATGCGGTCCTGGAGGGCCAGGCGATGGCGGTGTTTGTCGACTACGCTCTGCGGCCCACCGGACGGACGCTGCTCACCTCGCCGGGCCTGCTGGACCATATGGACCAGATGCTGGCCGACAACACGGACTCCCCTGCGCTGGCCAGCGCACCGCTCATGCTGCGCCGGTCGCTGGAGTTTCCCTATACCGACGGGCTAAAGCTGGTGGCAGCCGTGCTGGCGGCCAAGGGGCGCGAGACGGCCTACGCCGGAATGCTGGACCATCCGCCGTCGTCTTCCTATCAGATAATGACCCCCGCAGCCTATCTCGACAGCACGCCAGTGCCGGTGCTTTCCATGCCGGACCTTCATCCGCTGCTGAAGCATGAATATTCGCCGTACGATGTGGGCGCCATGGGCGAGTTTGACGTTGAAGTTCTGGCGGAGGTCTTCGGCGGCAAGCCGGTCGCACGCAGCCTGGCGCCGGACTGGGATGGCGGATACTACTATGCGGCCGAGCGTAAGAAGGACGGCTCTGCCGATGGAGCGCATTCTCCGGATGCGCTGGCGCTGCTCTATGTATCCCGCTGGAAAAGCGGCGGCGCTGCCGCACAGTTTGCGCAGCTTTACGCGCGGAAGATTCCGCAACAATACACCGATGCCGTGCCGGATACGGGGAACTCGCCGCAAGGGATGGGCTGGCGGTGGAAGACGTCCGCCGGCCCGGTGGTCATCGCACGGCGCGGCAACACGGTGTTTGTCAGTGAAGGCTTTGCCAGCGATGTGACGGACAAACTGGAGGCGATGACGGTTGCCGCGACGGAAACGGGAAACTCCGGCGGCGAAGCAAGGCCGGCCACTCCGCAGAGCGACCGGCCCACAGCAGAGCTGGGGCAGCAGTTGCGGGAGAGTCTGAACGCGTTGAACATCGCGCTATACTAGGCAATTCACAGACCAGCACGACGATCAATGCCCGCGCGCCCTGCGGTTGCGCGGCCTGGAGGAGACGGATGGTTTCTCGCGCGGAAATTGGGATTATTGGCGGCAGCGGTTTGTATCACATGCCCGGACTGATGAATGCCCGGGAAGAGCAGATCAGCACTCCATTCGGCGACCCGTCCGACTGGCTGACGTTTGGCGAGCTGCGCGGCCGCAAGGTGGCCTTTCTGGCGCGGCACGGGCGCGGACACGGCATTCTGCCCTCTGACATTAACTATCGCGCCAATATCTACGCCATGAAGCAGGTCGGCGTCACCGCCATCCTTTCCATCTCCGCGGTAGGGTCACTCAAAGAAGAGCACGCGCCGGGAAATTTTGTGGTGCCAGACCAGTTCATCGACCGTACCTACGCGCGGCGCAGCACCTTTTTTGGGCCGGACATCGTCGCCCACGTTTCGATGGCCGATCCGGTCTGCCCGGAGGTGGGCAATGCACTGATGGCCGCCTGCAAAGGGCAGGAGGTTGCGGCCACCCGCGGCGGAACGTACGTCTGCATGGAGGGCCCGCAGTTTTCCACCCGCGCGGAGTCGCACCTCTATCGCTCCTGGGGAGCGGACGTCATCGGCATGACGAACCTGCAGGAGGCCAAGCTGGCGCGCGAAGCGGAGATTTGCTACGGCACGCTGGCCATGGTGACCGACTACGACTGCTGGCACGCTGGCCATGATTCGGTAACAACCGAACAGGTCGTTGCAGTCCTGAATCAAAACAACGCGCGCGCGCTGCGCGTGCTGGACGCGGCGGTTGCAGAGCTCTCGGCCCAGCGCCACTGCCGGTGCCAGCAGGCCCTGAAAGATGCAATTCTGACGCGGCCCTCCTTGATCTCACTGGCGACCCGGCAAAAACTGCGTCTGCTGCTGGACCGCTACCTGCAGCCGGCCACGAAGATTCTCGAGCGGCCATAACACACCAGGAAAAATCTCCCGCATGCCGATTCTTGTTGTTGGTTCCGTCGCATTCGACAGTATCCATACGCCCCATGGCAGCGTTGACCGCTGCCTGGGCGGCGCAGCCACGCATTTTTCGCTGGCCGCCAGTTTTTTCACGCCGGTGCGCGTCATTGGCGTCGTCGGCGAGGACTATACCGCCAAGGAAGAGGCCGTCTTCCACGCCCGTGGCATCAATACGCGCGGCATCGAGCGCGTGCCCGGCAAATGCTTCCACTGGACGGGAGAGTATCGCGACTCCATGAGCGAGGCGCATACGCTGCAGACGGACCTGAACGTCTTTCAGTCGTTTCAGCCAAAGATTCCGGCCGAGTATCGGGACAGCGAGTTTCTCTTTCTGGCCAACATCGACCCTGCGCTGCAGCAGAAGGTACGCACCGCCATGCCGGGCGTGAAGATGGTGTGCGGCGACACTATGAACTACTGGATCACCGGACATCGCGCCAATCTGGACACCGTGCTGCGCGGGTTGGATGTGCTGCTGATCAACGATGGCGAAGCGCGCCTGCTCTCCGGCGAGTCCAATCTGCTGCGCAGCGCGGAGCGCATTCTTCCCAGCGGCCCCAAGACCGTAATCGTAAAGCACGGGGAGTACGGCGCGACGGCCTTCTTCAGCCCTGCGTCCTTTCCCGGAGAATGCCGGCATCGCTTCTTTCACGCGCCGGCGCTGCCACTGGCGGAGGTGGTCGATCCCACCGGCGCGGGCGACTCCTTCGCCGGCGGTTTTTTGGGATATCTGGCCTCGCAGCCGGCAGTCACACCGGCGGCCTTCCGCCGCGCCATGTTTTATGGCGGCGTCATGGGATCGTTTGCCGTGGAACGCTTTGGCACGGAACGCATGCAGTCGCTGACCCGCGAGGAAATCGACGGCCGTTTTGCAACGTTCCGGGAGCTGTCCCACCTTGACTTCGACTAAGTCCCCCCGCACCGGCTATCGCAGCGGTTATCGTTCCGGAAGCAAATCATCCGGCAGTAGCACACTGCGGGAAGAGACGCAGCTTGTTCTCGCAACGGCGGTCTTATTTGTCACGGCGTCGCTGCTCTACTGCGGCCGCGCCAACATGCTGTTGCTCTACGGTGATGCGGTGGCGCACCTGGCCATTGCACGGCGCGTCTTTGACTCGCTAACTCCCGGCATCACCCAACTCGGCTCGGTCTGGCTGCCGCTGCCGCATGTGCTGGACCTGCCCTTTGTGCAGCGCACGACGTGGTGGCAGAGCGGTGTGGCCGGCTCACTGCCGTCAATGTTCAGCTATGCGGCGGCCTGCGCGGGCATCTACCGGCTGGCGCTGCAGGCC
>JAJXUS010000292.1 GCA_021782675.1 Acidobacteriota bacterium | reverse complement strand
CGCCGGATTTCTACGTGCAGTCGTTCGGCGATCCGAACACAAACTTTGCCGAGATTCGCAGTGCAGCGTATGTGCAGGACCACTGGACGGCTTCGCGTAGCCTGGCGGTGGACTACGGTCTGCGATATGAGGACAACTACCTGCCTTCGCCGCTTCCGCAGCATTGGCTCAACGTCAGTCCCCGGCTGGGCCTGGCCTACACGCCTGACCCCTCGTGGGTGATTCGCAGCGGTTTCGGAATCTTCTATGACCGCTATCTGCTTTCTTCGGTCAATCGCATTCTGGAGTTTAACGGAGTCAGCGCGCAGCAGCAGATTGCGGAGTATGGCGCAGCATCCGCGTTCTATCAGTCAGGAGCGCTGTTCACCGAGCCGCATCCCGGCATCCTGCCGAGCGTCTGGCAGTCTGCGCCGCAGTTGGCGAATCCGTACAGTGAGGTCGCCTCGCTGAGCGTGGAGCGCGCGCTGCCGCAGGGATTTACCGCCAAGGCGGAGTATCAGTTTGTCCACGGGGTAAAGCTGGGCCGCACGGCGAACGTCAACCTGGCGCCGCCCGTAACGCTGACGCCGCAGAACGCTCCGGCGCTGGGTGTGCCGTCGCCTACTGCGCAGCAGCTTGGGCGGCCTGTCTTTCCGCCTGCGCGGCTACAGTCCGGATACGACACCATCAACCAGTTCCAGACCACGGCCAGCTCCAACTACAACGGAGTTACATTTACGCTGAACCGCCAGTTCGACGAGCAGTTTGAGCTGATGGCGGGCTATACGTTCTCGAAGACCATCGACGATGCGTCCTACGATGCCGAGCAGCCGCAGAATCCGTATGCGCCCGGTCAGGAGCGGGCGCTGTCGCTGGACGACCAGCGGAACCGCTTCACGCTGAGCGGACTGTGGGTGCTGGGGTCGGACCTGGACGATCCACAGGATCAGGCGGCGGGGCCTTCGAGCAATCCGGTGATGCGGGCGCTGACGGGGCTGGAGATTGCGCCAATCCTGTCCGCGTACTCCGGGTTTCGCGCCAATCCTCTAACCGGGCAGGACAGCAATCTGGAGCACATCTACCCCTTTGCGGCGCGGCCGCTGGGCTATGCGCGCAATGCGCTTGAGACGCCGCCGAATGTGGACTTCGATCTGCGGCTGCTGAAGATGGTTCCCATCTGGCGCGGGCATCTGGATATTGTGGCCGAATCCTTCAACCTGCTGAACCACACCAATGTCTCGCTGCCCAACGCTGTCTTTGGAACTGGGGGGCAGCCGGTCCCTTCGTTTCAGGTGCCGATCGCCGCTTCCACAGCGCGGAGGATTCAGTTCTCGCTGGACTATGAGTACTAACGGGATCGCGGAGCGGGGGTCGGTGAGGGCGTCTGTAAACCTTTTGCCGCGGCAGACGCCCAAGTAGCGGCGGGCTGGCCCGGGAAGGTCTCATCTGGATCATTGGCGATGGCCGCCTGCATGAAGTGCATCCAGATGGGCAATGCGGCGCGAGCGCCGGTTTCCTTGTCGCCCAGGCTTTGCCGGTCGTCATACCCCACCCATACGCCGCAGGTGACGGAGGGTGAAAAGCCCAGGAACCACGCATCGGTAAAGTTGCTGGTGGTGCCGGTTTTGCCCCCCAGCGGGTGATGGAGCTGGCTGGCGGCCGCGCCCGTGCCATGCTGGATGACCGACTCAAACAGCGGCATCATCTGGCGTGCTGTTTTGGCGTCGGTGGACACATGCAGGTCTGCCGTCCCGTCCCACAGCAGGTCGCCGTCGCTGGTGGTCACCCTGCGCAGAAAGTGCGGTGTGATGCGAATCCCGTCGTTCGGAAAGCTGCTGTAGGCGGAGGTCTGTTCTTCCAGGCTGACCTCTGCCGCACCGAGCGCGATGGGCAGAAAGGCGGGAATCTCACTGGTGACGCCGAAGCGATGCGCCGTCTCAATGACGTGGCGAATGCCGACCCGCTGCGCGATCTTCAGTGCAGGAATGTTGAGCGAGTCCGCGAAGGCGCGCTCGTAGGTCACCGGACCCTGGTAACGGTGCTCGTAGTCATGCGGCGTATAGGGACCGGACGCGGTGTGGAAGGTGACGGGGCCATCGACAACGATGCTGTCCGGCGTGTCTCCGGCCTCCATGGCGGTGGTGTAGACGTAGGCCTTGAAGGAAGAGCCGGTCTGGCGGCGCGCCTGCGTGGCGCGGTCATACTCCGACAGCGCAAAGTCCCGGCCGCCGACCATCGCCAGCACGTCGCCGGTTGCATTGTTGATGGCCATCAGTGCGCCCTGCACGCCACTGTCCTGCTCCAGCGTGGCGCTCAAGAGCGTCTCGCCGTTTGCGGACGTGTTGGGTGGTGCGACGCCCTCTGCCGTGCCGGTAATGCGGAGATACACGATATCACCGACGCGGAGAAAGTCTGAAGCCAGCTTATGTCCGGTCCACGCCCAGCCTTCGGGCGCCAGTGCGGCGTAGGTGTTTTCGCCGACCTTCACGGTGACCTCATACGGCAGCACCTCGGAGACGACGCCGTGGATATAGTCGCCGGGGCCGGGTGTCCGGTTCCAGTCCGGGTGGTGAAAGGCATTTACGGAGCTGCCGGCCGCAATGACGTTGAGCAGACCGCCGTGCCATCCGCGCCGCCGCTCATAGGCGGCCAGACCATCCATCACCGCATGATTCGCCGCCTGCTGCAGCGAGAGATCGAGCGAGGTGTACACGTGCAGGCCCGACTCATGCACCGCGCTCACGCCGAACTGCTGATTCAGCTCGCGCCGCACCTCTTCAACAAACCACGGAGCCAGCGTGTTGGGAGGCGGCTCAATGTGTAGCCCAAGCGGGCTGGCTTTCGCGGCCGCCGCCTGCTCCGCAGTGATTACGCCGTCCTCCAGCATGGAGTTGATGACGAGATTGCGACGCGCCAATGCGCGCTCAGAGTGCGCCGTCGGCGAATAGTACGACGGTCCACGCGGCAATGCCGCCAGCAGGGCGGCTTCGGGCAAAGTCAGATCCCGCGCGCGTTTGCTGAAGTAGTATTCTGAACCCGCTTCAAAACCGTAGACTCCCTGGCCCAGATAAATCTGGTTGGCGTACAGCGTAAAAATCTGCTGCTTGGTAAAGTTGCGCTCAATCTGGATCGAGAGCAGCGCCTCCTGTAATTTGCGGCGGAAGGACCGCTCGGGCGACAGAAAGAGATTTTTGGCAAGCTGCATGGTCAGCGTGGAGGCGCCCTGCTCGCGGCGGTCAGAGGTCAGATCGCGGTACGCCGCACCTGCGACGCGGAAAACATTGACGCCCCAGTGCTTCTCAAAATTCTTATCTTCGATCGAGATGACCGCATGGCGCAGGATCGGCGGAAAGTCGTTGTAGCCGACCACTGTGCGCCGCTCCAGGGCAAAGGAGCCGATCTGTGCGCCGTGAATGTCATAGAGCACTGTGGTGGTGCTGGGGCGGTAGCGTTCGAGCTCTTGAATCTGCGGCAGATCCACGGTGTCAATCAGAAGCAGTCCCGCGAGGGCACCGAAGACCGCCGCCGCAATGGCGAGCACGACAAACGCTGCCGAGCCGGCCAGCCGCTTGCGCCGGCTGGATGGCGGCCGAAACTCCGTTCGTGCGGAAGAGTCAGAAGAACCAGAACGCGTACGCCGCTGGTTGTCGCGAAAGTCCTTTAGAAGCACGGCACGGATCCATTGGGCGGCGAAAAGTTGCGCAGCGCCTCCGTCTCCTCATCCTACAAGCGGAAGCGGCGCATCGTTCCCAGGAAAAATGCGCGAAGCAATCGTTCAGGCGGCTTGCGCCTTCAGCAGGGAGAGCGCTTTTTGCAATTGGTCATCGGGTGCGGGCGCCGGAGCCGGGTTTGCGCTGGCGGGCG
>JAJXUS010000291.1 GCA_021782675.1 Acidobacteriota bacterium | reverse complement strand
TTTTTCGCACTGTTGCCGCCCCCTGAACATCGATGTCCAGCAGCAGATCGCGCCCATGCTGCGCGGCATCGGTCAGACTGCGCCGGCCGGTTCCGTAGTGGTTGCCAAAGACGTCCGCGTGCTCCAGAAACTCGTCGTTGGCGATCATCTGCTCGAAGGTTTCACGCGACGTAAAGTGATACTCCCGGCCATCCTGTTCGGAACCGCGCAGCGGGCGCGTCGTCCAGGAGACGGAGAACTCCAGCCCGCTCACCAAAGAGCGAAGCCGGCTCACCAGCGTCGATTTTCCGGATCCGGACGGTGCCGAAAGGATGAATAAAAGTCCTGCCACGTGCAGGAAGTCTCCTGAAAAGAGGAAAAGATTCTTGCAATCAGCTTACTCGAGGTTCTGGACCTGCTCCCGCGCTTTTTCTATCTCGGACTTCATAGCCAGACCCAACTCCGTCATCTGCAGGCTGCGGCCAGCCACGCCGCCGGTCTTTGAGAGGGAGGTGTTGGCCTCGCGCGTCATCTCCTGCAGCAGAAAATCGAGTCGCTTTCCGCAGTCGCCGCCAGCGTCCAGCATGCTGCGGAAGTGCTCAATGTGGCCGCGCATACGCGCCAGCTCCTCTTCGATGTCGGTGCGGTCGGCCATCAGCGCCGCCTCCTGCAGCAGCCGCTGCGGATCGGCGGGGGCTGCTGCGAGCAGCTCGCGCATCGTGGCCTGCAGCCGCGCCAGTTGGGCCTGTTGCACGCCGGCGCGCAGCGCGCTCAGCGCGTCGACATGGGTGCTCATGCGCGCCAATGTCTGCCGCAGCTCCTGCGCCAGAGCTGCTCCCTCCTGCTCCCGCATGGCATTCAGTGCACGGATCGCCTCCGGCAGCGCCTGCGTTAGCGCCGCGGACAGGCTTTCGCTTTCCTCCGGGAATTCCGCGGCGCCGGACGCCCAGACGCCGGGCAGCCGCAACGCTGCGTTCAGATCCGGCTCTCCAGGCAGATTATTTTCCGCAGCCAGCGCGCGGAACGCCTCGATGTACCGGGCGACCATTATGCGGTCGACACCGGTTGCCGCTGCCTCCTGGCGGCGAACGGTTACGCGCACCTCGACGTGTCCGCGGGAAAACCGCTCCTTCATCATCCGCCGCGTCTGCATTTCAAACGTTTCCATTCCGTTTGGCAGATGGAACTGCAGATCCAGAAATCGATGGTTGACGCTCTTCAGCGTCAGGATGAATGCGTCGCCGTTGGCCAGCGTGCCGGCAGTTCGGGCAAAGCCGGTCATGGACCGGATTGGCAGAGGGTTCGGCCGCGTTGGTGAGGATTGCGTCATAGGAAGTGCTCAGACCGCCGGGGCTGCCGCAGACATCTTTCCGGGGTCGACCAGCTGGAGCTTGTGCAGCCGCTGAAATGTCGGGGAGTCGCGCAGCAGCTCTTCATAGGTGCCGATGGCGGTGATGCGGCCCTCTTCGACCACGGCGATGCGGTCGGCGCGCCGCACGGTTGACAGACGATGCGCAATGACAAATACCGTGCGCCGATGCATCAGGTTGGCGAGTGCCGCCTGCACCAGCGCTTCGCTCTCGGCATCCAGGGCGGAGGTCGCCTCATCGAGAATCAGGATCGGAGCGTCTTTGAGTAAAGCCCGGGCAATGGCCAGCCGCTGCCGCTCCCCACCCGAAAGGCGAAAGCCTTTTTCTCCGATGATGGTGTTGTAGCCATCGGGCATCTGCTCAATAAAGTCGTGCGCCAGCGCAGCCCTGGCCGCATCGATGATTCGCTGCTTGGGCACGTCGGGCAATCCGTAGGCAATGTTATTGCGCACCGTGTCGTTGAACAGAATCGTCTCCTGGGTCACCTTCGCAATCAGCGCGCGCAGGGAGTGCAGGCTGACGTCGCGGATGTCGACGCCGTCAAGCGTGATGCGGCCGGCCGTGACGTCAAAGAAGCGTGGAATCAGGTTCGCCAGTGTCGTTTTGCCGGCGCCGCTGGGGCCTACCAGCGCCACCACTTCGCCGCGGCGAACGGTCAGGTTCACGTCACGCAGGGCATGTTTTTCACCCTCTTCGTCGGCGTAGCAGAAGCTGACACTTTCAAACCGGAAGGCCTCTTTGAAGCTCTTCAACTGGATCGGATGGGCTTTCTCGCGGACGTCATCCACCGCGTCAATAAAGCTGAAGATGGAGGATGAGGCGCCGAAGGCCTGCTGAAAATTGTTGTAGAAGAGCGCAAACTTCCGCACGGGATCGTACAGCTTGAAGACCGCGATGATGAAGGCGATGAACGCACCTTCCGTCATGGCATGCTGCTGAATGCGAATGCGCCCCAGCAGCAGCAGCAGAGCAATGGCGATCGCGCCGATGGAGTCCATCAGCGGAGAGCTGATGGCCTGCGCGCTTACCGAGCGGAGATTGGCGCGAAACAGCCGCCGTGCCGCATCCCGGAAGCGCATCATCTCCCAGCGTTCCATATTGAACGCCTTGACGATCCGGTTGCCCGTCACCGTCTCGTGCAGGATGTTCTGAATCTCTGCCAGTTGGTCCTGGCCGGTGCGGGTGCGGGTGCGCACGCGACGGCCAATGCGCCGTGCGGAGGAGATAACCAGCGGAACAAAAAGCAGCAGCACCCAGGCCAGATGACCGCCATACAAAATCACCACCGCGATGAGGAACAGGAAGGTGAAGAACTGCTGCAGAAAGTCCGACATGACGGTGGACATGGCAAACTGCACCCGCTCCACATCATTGATCAGCGTTGAAAGAATGGTGCCGGTCGAATGCTTTTGAAAAAACGAAACCGACCGCCGCAGAATGCTTTCATACAGATCATTCCGCAGGTCGGTGATCATGCCGTAGCCGGCGTAGTTCGACAGATAGGTGCCGAGATAATCGCACAGGCTCTTCATCAGCGTGGCGACCACCAGAGCGAAGGCGACCATTGTCCAGGCGTTATGAAAGTGGCGCGGCACCACCTGCGAAAGTGTCAGTACTATGTGGCGGCTGCCTAAATGAAAGTTGATGAGTTGCAGTTGGCGGGCCGTATCTTCCGGCTTCAGAACCTGGTCGAAGATGGGCTTAATCAGCAGGACGCGAAACGCATCCAGAAGCCCCACGGCGGCCATAAACACCACAGAGAGCAGTGCCTGCAGCGTGAACGGCCGGACATAAAAAAGAAGCCGGAGCGCGACACGCGATCCGCCCTGCTGGGAGGGAATCTCTGTCATGGGGCGCACTCCTGCAGGAACAGACCCATTCCCGTTGAGCGCGCCGCCTGTGTTCGCAACCACCAGCCAATTGTAGTGGGGAACGGGCTCCTGTGCGGAGCCGTCCATCGGGGAGCAGCGTCCCAGGGGCTACTCCATCAGGTGAAGTTCCTTGCCAGGCTTGAAGCGCACCGCGCGACCGGGCATGATGGGCACTTCCGCGCCGGTGCGGGGATTCCGGCCGATGCCGGTCTTGCGCGGCTTGACGCTGAAGACGCCAAAACCACGCAGCTCAATGCGGTCCCCCGCCGCCAGGGCGTTCTTCATGCTTTCAAACACCGTGTCGACGGCGGCTTCCGCCTTGACGCGCGGCAGACCCGTGCGATCGGCTACCTTGTGAACTACGTCCTGTTTGATCACGTTTCGTTCTCCCTTGCCGCCCGTTTCCGGTATGGCACTATGCTAGGGCTCCCTTTTCTGCGTTGTCAATGAATCGCGGCTCTCGTACACTCGCCCTAAAGCAGGCAATTGAATGGTTTGGATTCGGCCGCCCGGAAATGGGGCCGTGTCCGGCTGATAGGAAGCGGAATGTCGATCAAGAGCGATCGCTGGATTCGGGAAAAGGCGCTCCAGCACCAGATGATTCATCCCTTCAGTGAGAAGCAGGTCCGCGAAGG
>JAJXUS010000290.1 GCA_021782675.1 Acidobacteriota bacterium | reverse complement strand
GCAGCCGTCCATGCCGAATGCCGCGCCGCAGAATCTTGCGCAGCACATAGCCGCGGCCCTCATTCGACGGCAGCACGCCATCCGCAATCAAAAATGTCGCTGCCCGCGCGTGGTCCGCAATAATCCGCAGGCTGGCATCGCCCTTAAAATCTGCACCGGAAAGAGTTTGCGTCAGCTCCGCTGCCCGCAGAATCAGCGGCACAAACAGGTCCGTCTCAAAGTTCGACAGCTTACCCTGCAGCACCGCCGCCAGCCGCTCCAGCCCCGCACCTGTATCCACGCACGGCTTCGGCAGCGGCGTCAGCGTGGCTTCTCCGGTTTTCGCATCCACGCTGCGGTCAAACTGCATAAACACCAGGTTCCAGATCTCGACATAGCGCGCGTCATCTTCGCCAAACGGCAGGTCCTTCTCCGGCGTCTCCGACGCCGCCTGTCCCATGTCATAAAAGATTTCGCTGCACGGGCCGCAGGGGCCGGTGTCGCCCATCTGCCAGAAGTTGTCCTTCATGCCGATCTCAAAGATGCGCTCCTTCGGCACGCCGACATCCAGCCAGAACTGGTACGCCTCGGCATCGCGGGCCACGCCGTTCTCGCCCTTGAAGATCGTCACGTACAGCTTGTCCTTGGGCAGGCCGAACCACTCCGGCGACGTCACCAGCTCCCACGCAAACGCAATGGCCTCGCGCTTGAAGTAGTCGCCAAAGCTGAAGTTGCCGAGCATCTCGAAGAACGTATGGTGGCGGCGCGTGAAGCCGACGTTTTCAAGGTCGTTGTGCTTTCCGCCCGCGCGCACGCACTTCTGGCTGGAGGTCGCCCGGACGTACGGCCGCTTCTCCAGACCCAGAAAAACATCCTTGAACTGGTTCATGCCCGCATTCGTAAATAGCAGCGTGGGGTCATTCTGGGGAACCAGCGAAGAAGAGTGGACGCGGGTGTGTCCCTTGCTCTCAAAAAAACGCAGGAACATCTCACGAATATCGTTACCAGGCAGCGTGCGCATCCGTTAAGTTTATCAACGCGCGCTCATGTATAAAGGAGGACGCGTCTCCTCCTCCGAAGTTCCCTACAGGAGAGTTCATGCCGCAGCCATCCCACCGCCTCTGCCACGCCATCGCTCTGGCCGCTTTTACCGCCGCATCGCTCCACGCCCGCGCCGCCGATAGCGCCAAGGTTCCGCCACCGCCGCCGACCAAAAAGATTCCCGTGGTCGATACCTACTACGGCATCAAGGTGACCGATGACTACCGTTGGCTGGAGAACGGCAGCAGTCCCGCCGTAAAAGCCTGGGTGGCGGCGCAGAACGCCTACACGCACGCGTATCTGGAGCAGCAGCCGCAGCGCGCCAAGCTGGTGCAGGCCATCCTGGCCATGCGGCGCGAAGCGCACCCCGGCTACGGAATGCTGGAGACGGCCAACGGTCATCTCTTCGCCATGAAGTTTGACCCGCAAAAATCTTCGCCGGTGCTGGTCATGTTCCGCTCGCCGGAAGATAGGGCCTCCGAGCACGTCATCGCCGACCTGAACACCTTTCTGAATGGCAAGCCCTCGCAGCCGGACTGGTACCTGCCTTCACCGGATGGAAGGCGCGTCGGTATTGCACTCTCAACCGGCGGCAGCGAAGACGCCGCGCTTTACGTGCTCGACACGGCCACCGGCAAGCAGATTGGCGAAGCGGTGCCGCGCGTCAACTTCGCCACCGGCGGTGGCAGCATGGCATGGCTGCAGGATGGCAGCGGCTTCTACTACACGCGCTATCCGCAGGGCGACGAGCGTCCGGCGGCCGACAGAAATTTCTACCAGCAGGTCTACTTCCACAAACTGGGCACCGCGCCTGCGACCGACCGCTATGTCGCGGGCAAGAATTTTCCGCGCATCGCCGAGACCTCGCTCGCCATGTCGCCCGACGGTAAGACACTGCTTATCTCCGTCGCCAACGGCGACGGCGGCCAGTTTGAGCACTTTCTGGTACGCGACGGCGGCGCGCCCGTCCAGTTCACCCATTACAGCGACAAGGTCGTGCAGGCCGCCTTTGGCCCGCACGGCGCGCTTTACCTGCTCTCGCGCCGACAGAGTGACCGCGGCGCCATCCTGCGTCTGCCCGCCGGAGACACAAAGCTCGCCGATGCTAAAACGCTGGTCACGCCGCCCGGCAAGGCCAGCCTGGTCAGCGCGGGCACCGGCTTTCCCATCCTCGACCAGACCTATATGGTGCGCGGCAGCCGCATCTACGCCACCGTGATCGACGGCGGCCCGGAAGAGATTCTCACCTTCAGCCGCGATGGCAAGCCGATGGGCAAGGTGCCCACGCCGGCCGTCGCCTCCGTCAGCTACCTGCTGCCCGCGGGCGAAAATGGCCTGCTCTACAGCGCGCAGACCTACACCACCCCGTCCGCCTGGTTCCGGTATAGCGGCGCTGGCCAGCCCGCCGCGCTGCCTTTCAAAACACAGACCAGCATCAACCTCAGCGACATTGAGGTGCGCCGCGCCTTCGCCCGCTCCAAGGATGGCACCGAGATTCCTCTTACCATCCTGATGAAGAAAGGCACGCCGCTCGATGGCAAGAATCCCACACTCATCACCGGCTACGGCGGCTTCGGCATCAGCGAGACACCGCACTTCGCCGGCGCCTTCGCACGGTTCTGGTTCGACCAGGGCGGCATTCTGGTGGAAACGAACCTGCGCGGCGGCGGCGAATACGGCGAGTCGTGGCACCGGGCCGGCATGCTCACCAAAAAGCAGAATGTCTTTGACGACTTCGCCGCCTGCTCCCAGTACGTCATCGACCACCACTACACTGCACCCGCGCACCTTGCCGCGGAGGGCGGCAGCAACGGCGGCCTGCTGATGGGCGCGGAGATCACCCAGCACCCGCAGATGTTCCGCGTCGTGCTGTCGGTCGTCGGCATCTACGATATGCTGCGCACGGAGCTGGACCCGAACGGTACCTTCAACATCACCGAGTACGGCACGGTAAAAAATCCGGCGCAGTTCAAGGCGCTCTACGCCTACTCGCCCTACCACCACGTCAAGCCGCATACGCCCTACCCCGCGGTGCTGTTTGTTACCGGGGACAATGACCACCGCGTCAACCCGGCGCACTCCCGCAAGATGACGGCCGCTCTGCAGGCCGCGACGGACTCCGGCCATCCCATCATGCTGCGCACCTCCGCCAACGCGGGCCACGGCTTCAGCACAAACATTGACGAGGCCACGCAGGAAGAGGCCGACATCTACACGTTCCTGTTCGCGCAACTGGGGATGCCGTTCCGTGCGCAGGGCGCGCAGGCACCGTAGCTGGGGGATGGCGTTGGAGCGTTTGCGGGGCTAACGCTCTTCTTCGGGTTCCGACTCCGGAATCGCCGCCAGCGTCTCCTCGGGCACGTTCCACGCCTTCAGCACGGCGTAGATGGCGCGCATGGAGAACCCGGCGCGGATCAGGTTGCGGACGATGCGGGCGCTCTCTTTGTCATTGGTGGGCTGGCGTAACCGCTTGCGCTCAATGTACTTACGGACCAGCTCCGGCTCCGGCAGCTCGGCGTAGGCGGCGGTGACGGTCTCGTTCACCGTTTCGCTCCGCACGCCGCGGCGGTTCAGCTCCTGCTGCACGCGCCGCTGTCCAAAGCGTTGATTCTCCTGGCGCATCCGCGTGTAGTCAGCGGCGTAGCGGGCGTCATCCAGGTAGTTCTGCTCCTTCAGCCGCGCCAGAATCGCCTGGACCTTGGCCTCGCCGGCCTCGCCCGGCTCCGCGCGTGTGCGCAGCAGCCGCGACAGCTCCGCCACGGTGCGCATCTTGCGGCCCAGCGTGCGCACGGCGTATTCATACAGCGCCGGCTCATCGAGCGGCTCGCGATCCTTGCGG
>JAJXUS010000289.1 GCA_021782675.1 Acidobacteriota bacterium | reverse complement strand
CAGTTGCCGCAGCCAATGCACTTGGGTATGTCGATGAGCATGCTCCACCAGTGCTCTGACATGGTGTAGTTGGGCGAGGCTTCCGGCGTTCCGGCCAGCACGTGCTCCCAGGCAATGGCCGCCGCCGGCAGGAGGATGAGCATCTGACGCCGTGTGATCTTCATTTCGCGCCTCCCGCGGGAATCGCCGGGCTGTGCGGCTGGTGGCAGGTTTCGCAGGGCAGCCCGGTCGAGTGCTCCTCGGCCTGCACCTGCGGAAAGTCTTTGGGCCGCGCTGCGCTGGCTGCGTGACAGCGCACACAGAGGGTTGCCGTGTCTGGCTTTTTGGGCGTGACGCTGGCCGGATCGTCGGCATGTTGCGCGAGCGGCCCGTGGCAGGCTTCGCAGTTTACATGCGCATGCTTGCCATTCTTCTTCACGTCCTGCACATCCACGTGGCATGTTTCGCATGCCTGATGGCCGGCAAAGTGAAGAGGATGCGCGGCAATTTCGTCGATGGACGCTGCGCGGTAGTGCCCGTACTTGCCGAAGCTTTTGGGAACAACGTAGCCTCGCGCCACGAGAAAAATAATGAACAGCAGAACAAAGATTCCGACAAAGCGGAAAAGATGTCCTGCATCCTTGAAGAAGCTCATCTGGCTTCGATCTCCTTCACGCCGCACAGGGAGGTCTTCGTCAACCGCCTCGTGTGATCCAGATCATTCGTGCGGATTCAAGTATTGAAAACGAAACCGGCAGTGTATGTGCGATGTGTCACACGGCGGTGTGACACTCCGCACAGCGGCGAAGCGCGCGGCGCGCGGTTTGCGGCAATCTTCGCCGGTGAATGGGCTTGCTTCGGAATTGGGTTGCCAGCGCCGGAGCGCGGCTCAGCCTGCGTCTAAGCGGGGCTCAACTCAAGGATGCTCTCGTTGACCGCCATGCGCGTGAGAGTGAGCACGGTGATGTCGTCGTCCTGGCCGAAGTTGACGGCCGCCTGCGTGGCCTGAGCGGCGCTGGGGTGGCTGGCGAACAGCCTTTGCAGACGCGCGAAGCTGTAGAGCTCACCTGAAGGGCTGCGGGCTTCAAGCAGGCCGTCGGTGTAGAGGGAGAAGTGATCGCCGGTCTTCAGCATAAAGGCCGATTCCTCATACTCAACCTCGCGGGTAATTCCCAGCGGCAAGGCGCCGGGCAGTTCCAGCTCGCGCTCGTTGAGGAAAGGCGCGGGGTGGCCGGCGCTGGCCAGCGCGCAGTCGCCGCTGGGATCGAGCCGGAGAACCACGCAGGTGGCGAAGCCTCCCTGCAGGTGTCCGCAGAGGCGACGATTGAGCTGGGTCAGGAGGCGGGCCGGGCTGGGATGGTCTTCTGCCAGGGCGCGCACCGCGCCAATAATCAACGAGACCGCCATGGCCGCGCGCAGCCCCTTGCCGCTGACATCGCCGAGCAGCACAATCGTGGAGCCGCTTTCCAGCGGCATCACCTGGAAGAAGTCGCCGCCCACCTCTGCTGCGGGACGATAGGCGCTGGTGATGGTGAATCCGGGAACGACGGGCAGCGACGAGGGAACGAGCACGCGCTGCAACTCGCGCGCGTTTTGCAGTTCCTTTTCAAGCGTGTTGGTCCGTTGGCGCGAGTTGATGTACACGCGAATCACGGCATAGAGAACGGAGAAAAAGAGCAGCGTCCGCAGCAGCAGGGACAGCGTCATCGCACTGCCTGAAACGGTAAACATCGGTCTGCTGATCTCGTCCGCGAAGTTCCAGTGGGTGTAGCGCACGCCCTGGATCGAGACGTTCTGCACAAAGTAGACCATGCCGTTCACAAACGCGACACCCGCCACCGCCCAGCGCGAGGACTCCAGCTTCTTGTGGCGCAGGAAGGCGTAGGACACCAGCATGATGGGATACGCCTCAAAGAACAGGATCGCCGCCGTCAGCAAAGCGTCCGCGACCTCCAGGGCGAAAGCGGAGAGAATCGAGGGATACAGGATATAAATCGCGCCGTCCAGTATGCTGGCTGCGACGCTGATGAGGGCCACCTTGCGCGTGAGCACGACGAGTTTGCGGTTTTCCTGCAGCTGCAGCATCCACATGAGGAGAAACCACAGTGACATCTCGCGGACGGAGACCTCTGTCTGGTACCAGAAAGAGATGGCAGTGAACGACATGTGCAGGCGGAGGCCATTGAGAAACAGCTCCAGCACCAGGCAGCTGGAGAAGAGGGCAGTCCAGAAGAGCAGCCATTGGCTGCGGTCGCGCCAGAAGGCGAAGAAGCCAAGCATGGCCACCAGGGCAAAGAGCGAGGTCAAGGCAAAGTGAAACTGCTGCGAGCGCAGCCACTCGTAGTCCATGCTGGCCCTGACTGCGGCAATGGCGTCCGGGCTGCCGATCAGCGGCATTCCGTTGAATCCGCCGGAGGTGCCGTCATCGATCGAACTCAGGGGCAGCTTCCACACGCGCACGGCAAGGACGCCGGAGCGCGCCTGTCCCAGGCCATAGGTCTGCGCCGGTAACCCGGTGTAGGCGACCCAGTGGGGCGGCATGCGGCCTTCGCGGCCGATGCGCTCGCCGTTCCAATAGATCTCATACACATCGTTGATGGCTGGAATCAGCAGGGCGACGTCCGGCGAAGCGCCCGGCGCCGTGGTGACGGTGATGTGCCGGCGGTACCAGGCATAGCCGGTGTAGCTGTCATGTCCCTGCAGACCCCAGGGTTTGTCCGCGGTGAGCTGGTCCCAGCGCTTGTCGTCGTAGCCGGGCAGAGCCCATTCCAGGTTGTCGCCCAGATGAAACTGCCACGGGCCGCTCAGGTCTGCCGTTCCCCTGCCCAGCTCATTCAGCGCCAGCGTGGGCGCCGGAGGCGCGGCCATTCGCTTTGGATCCTGCGCGCGAGACAAAGCCGTCCCGCTGACGAGCAACGTCAGCACTGCCACGACGGGGTAGCGCAATCTGCGGGGAAGCATGACGCAAGCATAGCGCGAAAGTGCCATTGTCGGGGAAGAACTTTGTGTGTTTTGCACTGCTTTGCGGGCACTTTGCCCGCTTATCTGGTGGCGAAGCGATAGGATGAGTCTTTGGAGTGTTTGAGATGTCAAGAATTCTTGATGGCGTAGCCATTGCCGCGGCAATCAAGCTGGAAGTGGCCGAGGAGGTTCGCGCGCTGGCGGCGCAGGACATCCGGCCGGGGCTGGCGGCAGTGCTGGTGGGTAGTGTGGCTGCGTCGGAGATCTACGTGCGCAGCAAGGTGCAGACCTGCGCCGACCTGGGCCTCTGCAGCGAATTGATCACGCCCGCTGATACCGTGACGACAGAAGAAATGCTCGATCTGGTGGCCAAGCTGAATGGCCGCGAGGACATCGACGGCATTCTGATTCAGTTGCCGCTGCCGGGGCAGGTGGACACGAAAGCACTGCTCGACGCGGTCGATCCGGCCAAGGACGTGGATGGATTTCACCCGGTGAATGCGGGCCGTTTGCAGGCGGGCCGGCCGGCTCTGGCGCCGTGCACGCCGGCGGGCGTGATTGAAATTCTCAGGCGCAGCTCGATTCCCATCAGCGGCCAGCACGCCGTGGTGGTGGGCCGCAGCGACATTGTAGGCAAACCGGCGGCCATGCTGCTGCTGCACCAGAACGCCACTGTGACCATCTGCCACTCAAAGACGCGCGACCTGGGGGCAATTACGCGGCAGGCGGACATTCTGGTTGCGGCGATTGGGCGTCCCGGCTTTATCACGCCGGATATGGTGAAGCCCGGCGCAACGATTATCGACGTGGGCATCAACCGGCTGACCACGCGCGAGGAGTTTGACCGCTACTTTGCCGGAGACGCCAAACGCGAGGCGACCTTTGCCAGGCGCGGTTCCACGATTGTGGGCGACGTGCATCCCAAGGCTTTTG
>JAJXUS010000288.1 GCA_021782675.1 Acidobacteriota bacterium | reverse complement strand
CCAGTGCTCACCGGCAAACAATCATCGCCGGAAGCGGTCGCGGCTGCGGCTCCCAGCGCGGCGCCGCCGGCAATGGCCGCACCGGCCGCCAGCATGCCTGCGCTCGCCGCCAGCGGTCCACCGCGCGTAAAGATTCCCGGCTTTACCGGCCAGCCGCTGCGCAGCGTGGTGGCGGAGGCAGCCAACCTCGGCCTGCAGGTTCGCGTCTATGGCACGGGATCCGCTACGGAACAAGCGCCCGCACCTGGCACGATGGTGCCCGCAGGCACAACGGTGGTGGTTCGCTTTCAGCCGTAGACAGCCGCCCCGAGATTGTTTTTCGGCAGGGGCTGAATTGTGCTCCAATGCAGGCAAGTCTTCGCGCAGCCGCTATGAATGCCAACCGTTTCATGTTGTTCGAGCAGTTGCTGGCGAATGTCGACCGCATCGCGCGTGCGGGCGGCAACCCTGTGATTACAGATGTTGTCTTTGACTCAAGACAGGTCACGCCGGGGGCGCTCTTCCTTGCCATGCGCGGGGAACTCTCCGATGGCAACCGCTATATCGCCAGTGCGCTGGAGCGTGGTGCGGCGGCGATTATCACCGACAGTGAGGTTGCCTGGCGGGAGCTGACTGCGAGTTCCAGCCATGCTGGACTGGCGCTGGTTGCACACGGGCGGCGGACGCTGGCCGGCGTGAGCGCGAATTTTTTTGGCCATCCGGAGCGCACTCTCTGCCTGCATGGCGTGACCGGCACCAACGGCAAAACGACGACGACCTACATTCTGGATGCCATGCTGCGCGCTGCCGGGCGCGCTACCGTGCTGATCGGCACCATTGAATATCGCGTCGCGGGCGCAGTGTTCCCATCGCCGCACACCACGCCCGAGTCGCGCGATGTGTTCGCATTGTTCGCGGAAGGCGTCGCGCAGGGCGCAACGGAGGCGGTGATGGAGGTGTCTTCCCATGCGCTCGACCAGGGCCGCGTCTGGGGTATGCGCTGGGATACGGCGACGTTCACCAATCTTACTCAGGACCATCTGGACTACCACGGCGACATGGAGCGGTATTTTCAGGCGAAGGCGCTGCTGTTCCGCGGACAGGGTGCAGCGCCGCCTCGCGTTGCGATCATCCACGCAGAGGACCCCTACGGCCGGCGGCTGATGGAGATCGCGCGCGACGCACGCAGCGAGGTGCGGACCTACGGGCTACGCGAGGGCGATTACCGCGCCGAAGACGTTTCGCTGGATCGCAGCGCGATGCGCTTTCGCATGCACACCCCGCACGGCTCAATGGATGTGCGCACGCGGCTGGTGGGGCCGGTAAATGTTCTGAATCTGCTGGGTGCCTCTGCGGCAGCGATGGCGCGGGGCTTGACGCTGGAACAGGTGCAGCAGGGGATTGCCAGCCTGGATTATGTTCCGGGGCGCTTTCAGACCATCGATTGCGGGCAGCCCTTCACTGTAGCTGTCGATTATGCCCACACCGACGACGCTCTGAAAAATGTGACCGCTCTGGCGCGTACCATCGCTCACGAGCGCGGAGGCCGGGTCATCGCCGTCTTTGGATGCGGTGGCGACCGCGACCGTGCCAAGCGGCCGAAGATGGGCCGGGCCGCCGCGGAGGGTAGCGACTTTGTTGTGATAACCAGCGACAATCCGCGCTCGGAGGACCCCGAGACAATTCTGCGGGAGATACTTCCTGGTGTGGAAGCGGTGGGAACGCGTTACGCTGTACTGGCAGATCGCGCGGAGGCCATCCGCGCTGCCGTGCAGGAAGCGCGCGACAACGATGTTGTGGTGATCGCCGGCAAGGGGCACGAAAAAGTGCAGATCATTGGCGGCCACAGCCTGCCGTTTGACGACGCCGATGAGGCCCGCCGCGCCATTGAGGCACGGATGCTGTAACCAACAACACCCGAAGCCCCTGGAGAACGTGACATGCGGCTTGATCTGATTACAGTGCGCGACTGGACAGCGGCGCGATTTGCGGCTGAACCGGCAGCGAACGCAGAAGCGCTCGGATATTCCATCGATTCGCGCACGCTACGGCCCGGCGATGTCTTCTTCGCCGTGGCCGGTGAGCGCTTTGACGGCCATGCGTTTGTCGAAAACGCGTTCCAGGCGGGCGCATGCGCCGCGGTCATTGCGGCTTCGCGAGCCAGCCAGTTCTCCGCCGACGCCGGCCGTCCGCTGTTGCTGGCGGATGACCCAGTGGCCGCGCTGCAGCGGCTGGCCGCATCGGTCCGGCGCCATTGGGGTGGCCGCGTCATCGGCATCACCGGCAGCGCCGGCAAGACGACCACGAAGGAAGCGGTGGCCCAGGTATTGGCTTCGCGGCTTCGCGTCATCAAGTCTCAAGGCAATCTGAACAACCATCTCGGACTTCCGCTGCAACTGCTGCGGCTGGAGCCGGAGCACGAAGTGGCCGTGATGGAGATGGGTATGTCCCATGCGGGCGAGATCGCCGCACTGGGCAAGATTGCCGCGCCGGACTGGGGCATTGTCACCAACATCGGCATGGCGCACGCGGAGAATTTTTCCGATGGTCAGGCAGGAATCGCGCGCGCGAAATACGAGCTGATTGCGTCGCTGCCGTCGACCGGCACAGCGATTTTGAACTGTGACGACCCGTACGTGGCGCAGTTCGGCCGCGATTTTCGCGGCAAGGTCATTTACTTTGGCACCGGGGCCTGCGCCGTGCTGCGGGCGGAGCAGGTTGAGCCGCTGGGGCTGGAAGGCACGCGCTTCTGGATGGCCACGGCCGAGCAACGCGCTCCGGTCCACCTGCGACTGATGGGCATGCACAACGTGCACAATGCACTGGCCGCTGCTGCTGCTGGACTGGCGAGCGGCATCCCGCTGGAAGCCTGCGCAGCAGCGCTGAGCGAGCTGGCGGCGGGCGACAAGCGCGGCCAGTCTGAAGTGATTTTCGGGGCGACCGTCATCAACGATTGCTACAACTCTAACCCGGCCGCGCTGCGCGCCATGGTGGACACCCTGATCACGGTACCTGCCGAGCGGCGCATCGTGGTCGCCGGAGAGATGCTGGAGCTGGGACCGGAGGCTGCCGCGAAACACGAGGAGTGCGGCCGCTATATGGCGCGCCAGGGCGTTGCGCAGATTATCGGCGTCCGTGGAATGGCGAAGGAGATTGCCGCCGGAGCGGCGGCGGCCGGTGTTTCCGCCAGCTTTGTCGATACCCCGGAGGAAGCCGGCGAGTGGCTGGCGGCCAATCTGCGTCCGGGCGATGCAGTTCTGCTGAAGGCCTCCCGTGGAGTGCGGCTGGAACGGGCGATCGACGTCCTGCGGCAGGCTGCGACAGAGCGCAAAGCGAAATCCTGAAATTTTGCTCTAACGAAAAAACTTGCCAGCGGCGAACAAATTCCAGAAGCCCGGAAGTCACGTCTCCTGTTTCCCGGCATCCCAGCTAATAACCCGCCGTCTGCCTTTGACACCCGGCGGAAAACTCTGCTCTATGTAAAAGAGGTGTTATGGATTTTCGCGTTCGCCCCGGAGAACTGGAAGAAGATCAACTGACCGCCCTCCTTGAAAGCTATTCCGCCCGCTGGCCTACCAGCCTGTTTATGGGCGCGGCATTTGCTTCCATCATCGGCTCGCTTGTCCTCAAATCCCAGAAGAAAGACCTGCATGCTCTCTTCATTGGGCAGTGGGCCGCTCCATTTCTGATTCTTGGACTGTATAACAAGGCAGTGAAACAGCACGGTTCGGATACCCGGCATGATCATGGCCCCGATCCGCGGCACAAGCACGAGCACGGGCCGGAGCACCAGAAGCCGGAGCCCGGTAAATCGCCCATCACGCTTCTGCCTGCCTCGCACTGGTACCCGCTGAACTGGAACGACCCGGTGCACGACGCCTTGCGCAGGCAGGTGCTGGCCGGCCAGC
>JAJXUS010000287.1 GCA_021782675.1 Acidobacteriota bacterium | reverse complement strand
GCGCGCGCAACTTTGGCGTCCACCGCAAAGGCCGCCGAACCCTCCTCGTCGGAGTATTCGAAGACGCCCAGCCAGTCGAACCGCGCCTGCTCTACAAACTCCAGCAGCTCGGCAAAGTCTGCGTCTGTTTCGCCCGGGAAGCCCGCAATGAACGACGTACGCAGGGAAATGTCCGGCATCACGGCGCGCGCGCGCTCGATCATTGCGAGAAAAATTTCGCTGCCGCCGCCGCGCTTCATGCGGCGCAGCACGGCCGGCGCTGCGTGCTGCAGCGGAACATCCAGGTAGTTACAGATAGTGTCGCGGCTGGCCATGGTCTCCAGCAGCCGCGGCGTCACCTTGTTGGGATATGCGTAGAGAAACCGCAGCCAGCGCAGGCCCTCAATGCGCGCCAGGCGGTCCAGCAACTGCGCCAGGCCGTCCTTCATGCCCAGGTCTTCGCCGTAGCAGGTCGTGTCCTGGCCGATTAGCGTGATCTCACGCACGCCTTCCGCTACCAGCCGCTCGGCCTCGGCCACCACTGACTCAAACCGGCGCGAACGGAACTTGCCGCGAAGCTGCGGAATGATGCAGAAGCCGCAGGGGTGGTCGCAGCCCTCGGCGATCTTGATGTACGCCGAGCTGCTGGCCGTCGTGCGCAGGCGCGGGGTGTCTTCGTCGTACAGATAATTCGGCAGCTCCGCGATGGCGCCGTCCCAGCGCTCGCGCGAGAAGCGGCCTTGCTGCTCCCGGCGCAGGCCTTCCGCGCGAGCGGCGGCTGCAGACTCCTGCGGGGAGAGGATATGGAACGGCGAGTTCACCCGCTCGATACCGGCCGCCGCGACGATGCTTTCCAGCTCACCGGTTCCCACCACCGCATCCACTTCGGGAATGTTCGCCTGAATCTCATTCCGGTAGCGTTCGACCATGCAGCCGGTGACCACCAGTCGCGTCGCTTTGCCTCCGGTCTTATGCCGCGCCATTTCGAGGATGGTGTCGACCGACTCCTGCTTGGCCTTGTCGATGAAGGAACAGGTATTGACGACGAGGATGTCGGCCTCGGCGGCGTCGGGCGTCAGCGTGGCGCCGGAGCGCGTCAGCAGCCCCATCATCACTTCACTGTCGACCAGATTTTTCGGACAGCCCAGGCTGACAAATCCAACGCGCGGAGAAGGTGCATCCGGCGCGGAGGCGGGCTGTGCCGCCGTTTCGATGGCTTTATGACTCACATATCAATTTTACGGTGTCTGTCGAGTCATCCGGCGTGCAAGTCAAATGCTATGATCGGAACTGTGCCGGGTCCTACGCGACGCGTTCCCGCCAACCCCGCCAGGTCCGGAAGGAAGCAACGGCAACGGGTCGATGCGTGCGCAGTAGGTTCCCCGGCGCTTTCATTTTGCGGCGCCTCCTGCCATAGACATTCCCGGTCGCTCCATCCAAAATAGGAAGTTCAGCCTGCTCAATCCGGGGGAGAAATCCATTGAATCCTGATCAGCGTCCGAAGGCCTTGCTGCGCGCCAAAATCAGCTCACTGGGAACGTATGTTCCGCCGCGCGTTTTAACCAACGCTGATCTGGAAAAGATGGTCGATACGCAGGACGCCTGGATCCTCGAGCGCACCGGGATTCGCGAGCGTCACCTGGTCGACAAGGGTGTCGCCACCAGCGATCTGGCGGTGGAGGCGGCGCGCCGCTGCCTGGCAAAACGGGGCGTCAGCCCGGACGAAGTGGAGGCGATCATCATCGCCACGGTCACGCCGGACATGCTGTTTCCCGCGACCGCCTGCCTGGTTCAGAACAAGCTGGGAGCTCATCACGCGTGGGGTTTCGATCTATCCGCGGCATGTTGCGGGTTTGTCTATGCGCTGCAGGTGGGAACCAAGCTGATTGAAACGGGCGCCCATAAGAAAGTTCTGGTGATCGGTGCGGATGTCATGTCTTCGATCATCGATTACACCGACCGCTCCACCTGCATCATCTTTGGAGATGGCGCGGGCGCGGTGCTGCTGGAGCCCGCCGCCGAAGGCGAGACCGGCATGATCGACTTTATGCATGAGGTCGACGGTTCCGGCGGAGAGTTTCTGTACATGCCCGGCGGCGGCAGTCTGCACCCTCCTTCGGCCGAGACGGTCGCGCAAAAGATGCACTATGTGCATCAGGATGGGCAGGCGGTGTACAAGTTCGCCGTGCGCAAAATGTCTGAAGTGACAGAGAACCTGCTGGCGCGCAATGGCGTCGAGGGGAAAGATCTGGGCGCCTTTATCCCGCACCAGGCCAACCGCCGCATCATCGTCTCCACGGCGGAGCGGCTGGGGATGGATTCCAGTCGCGTCATCATCAATATCGATCGCTTCGGCAATACAACGGCGGGAACGATTCCGCTGGCGATGCAGACCGCACTGGAAGATGATCGCCTGCACAAAGGGCAACTGGTATTGCTGGCGTCCGTCGGTGCGGGTTATACGGTCGGCGCGTGTCTGTTGCGCTGGGAGATGTAACCGGCGCGCCGGCGCCTAGGGTTGGAACGGCGCGTGCGCCGCAGCCTTGTGCCGGCCGCCCCAGTCAAAGTAGCGGCCAACGATCCCTTTTACGACAAGATGGTCGGTAGCGGCGGTGGCGCCCCAGCCCGCGCCCACATTGACCTCCCACTTTTTCGAGAAGAAAAAGTTAAATACAGGGAAGAACTGCTGCTGCTGGTTGTGCAGTGAGACGAAGTTGCCAAACTCACCGTAATAGCCGTAATACTCGATGCCAACGTTGTAGTACTTCGACGGCTGAAAGGTGACCGTCGCCGCGGGAGAAAACGTGAGGCCGCCGGGCGAGACATCCCGGTAATAAACGGTGCGCTGGGCAGGGGTATAGTTCGCGGGTGGCGGCACGGGATGGCCCCAGTTAAAGTTGCCGTTCACCGACCAGTACCACTTCCCCAGCGTCTGATCGACGATCGGGTTGATCTGCCAGGACCAGGTAGGGTTGGCAAACTCCGGCCGTGCGTACCCGATCTCATTCGACAGGCTCAGGCCAACAGGAAGATGCCAGCTTTCGGGCGCCCGCACACGGGGACGAATGTGATCGCCGACCCACTGGACGCCATTTCCATTGCGCTCCGCCGTGAAGATGTAGAAGCCGACCTCCGACCACTTGTTCAAACCCTGCGTCAGCTCGATGGTTTCGTGTTCCTGACCCTGTGTCGGCAACATTCCGTACTGCACGGTTGTGCTGCCTTCAACGGTGTAGTTGCTATGCAGTTCCACCAGCAGGACCTTCGGGGGGATGGTCTCGGAGGGATAGACCTGGATTTCATATCCGTTCTGCGCGTGGAGGCGGGGCACAGCCCCGAGGAGCATAAGCGCAAACAAAAACGCCAGCGCCCGGTAAGGATGGATGTGTCGAGCAGCAGAGCTTCCTGTCATCAGGACGCAGATCCTTTCTGCGGGAGGAAAGCAAAGGGCCCGCTAGTGCGGACCCTTTGCCGTCGCGCCGTGCTTTGTGCAGGTTACGGCGTTATGCTCTGCACGGGATGCGTACCGTTGGCAGCCGCTGCAATGCAGGTGGGCTGTCCGCCGGCAGGGAACGGACTATTCAGTACGGTCACAAGCGAGCCGGTGTTCGGGTCGAGCTTGAAGCCGGTAACGGTGTTGTCCAGGTAATTGGCGGTGTACAGGAAGCGGCCGTAGGCCGGCTCGAGCGCAATGCAGGTTGGCCCGGTGCCCGTGCCGTAGGTGCCGCCGGAGATCGCCTCTGGATTGCCCGTGCCCGGGTTGATGGTGTAAGCGCGGACATCGTTTCCGTTGTAGTTGGTGACGTAGAGATACTTGCCCCGCGGATCGACCACCATGCCATAGGGATACAGATCGGTAGCAAACGGCCCGTTAAGCTGCGAGACCAGTTGCCCACCCGAAAGAATGTTGTAG
>JAJXUS010000286.1 GCA_021782675.1 Acidobacteriota bacterium | reverse complement strand
GGCGGTGTTTGGGGGCTCCGGGACGGCGGCGGGGGTGGCTGCGGCCGCATTACCGCATCCTAAGGTTCGCGCCGGGCGTAAAGCTACCGTGGAATCAAAAGCAGAGGGCCGCACGACGGGCGTCCATGCGTGGGAGCGGACGCCGACGATGGCGGTGGCGCGGCTTGCCGACAAACTGCGGCATATGTCGCTGGCGCAGCGCAACACCGTACCCGGCATCGGTCCCAAGCGGTCGGAGATCGTAGTCGCCGGCGCGAATGTCTACGCGGCGCTGCTGGAGCGGTTCGATCTGCCGGGCTTCCGCTATTCCCCCATGGGGCTGCGGGACGGCATCCTTTCGCTGATGCTGGCCGAGGGCGACACCCATACCTCCGCGCACCAGCACTTTGAGCACGAACGATGGGCCAGCGTGCTCGCGCTCTGCCACCACTATGGCGTAGACCCCAAAAAACAAAAGGCAGTGGTCGAGCACGCCGTTCAGTTTTTCGATGATCTGCGCCCGGTCCACGGGCTGCCTGCGGAGTATCGCCTGTGGCTGGAGGCGGCGGCCATGATGCACTCGGTGGGAAAGTTCATGAACTACCAGGGCCATCATCGCCACACGCAATACATCATTGCGAATTCTGAGCTGTACGGATTTACGCCGGAGCAGCGCGTGATTGTGTCGGCCATTGCGCGGTATCTCGGCAAGTCGCGGCCCTCACCCACGGATCGCATCATGCGCATGATTCCGATTGAGCAGCACATGCACGTCAAGCGGGCATCGCTGCTGCTTCGGCTGGCGGCGGCGCTGCATCAGGACCCGGCAAGTTCGGCCTTGCAGTTCCGGCTGAAGATCGCGCCCAAGCGCGTCGCTGTAGTGCTGGATGCGGGCCGCCGCCGCACGGACCTGGAGCTGTGGTCGCTGCGTAAGGAAGCGCCCTACTTCCGCGAAGTCTTTACGCGCGATCTTCTCGTGGACGTGGCATAAAGCGCACGAACGACGCGGGGATCCAGCAACCACTGCAGTTTGGCGGGCCCGCGGTCCAGATCAACCATTGCGATCGCGCCCTTGCGCAGCCGGATATTTGCGCCGCCGGCAGGCGCCAGCAGCCGGTTGAGAAATTCAGTCAGATTGGGGCTGTGCCCGACCAGCAATAGGTCTTCAGCTCCGGGCGCACGTTCCAGCAGCCGCTGAAAATCGGCCCACGTGCCCGTGGGGGCCAGCGCCTGCGCCAACTGAATCTTCTTTTCAAACCCAGCCTCATTGCCGACCAGCGCGGCGGTCTGCGTGGCGCGCTTCAGTGGGCTGGAGAAGACCGCGTCGAACTGCAGCTTCATGGCGCTCAAAACGCTGCCCAGCAGAATGCACTGCTGCTTGCCTTCCTTGTCGAGTGGCCGTTTGAAGTCGATGACCGGGTCCGGCTTCCGCTGGCCGGCGCTTGCATGACGCAAAAAATAAAGATTCATAAATTCCGTTTGCGAGACGCGATGGGGCTGTAAGTCAGTCCGGCGCCCAAAAAATCAGGATAAATCACACGATGTCGCGAACTGACGCGGTAAAGTCGTCACGCGTTGCCAGCCACCAGAGCTCCGCTGTCAGCAGACCGCCGAGCCGCGGTACAGCGCCCAGCCGCTCAAAGCCATGGCGCGCCAGAATCGCTGCATAATCCGGCAAACGCCGCGTGCCCAGTCCCGTCATCAGGCGAAAAGCGAAATAGAGCGCGCCGACGATCGCGCGCGCCGCGGCGGCCTTTGCGCGACCGGCAGGAATTGCAAATTCGGAGACAACCCATAGCGCGCCCGGTGCAAGCGTGCGAACGACACGTGCGACAAGCTGCTCGACCTCACTTTCCTGGAGACAGTCGAGAGAAAAATGAGTGACGACGCCGTCATAGCACCCGTCGGGCGTGAAGCTCCGAAGGTCCCGCTGCAGCACCGTCAGCCGATCTGTTGCTCCCACGGCTGCGGCCCGCTGCTGCAGCGCAGCCAGCATCGCGCGGCTGCCATCCACTGCGGTCACCTGCACCTGCGGGTTGCTTTGCAACAGCCGCTGGGTGTAGCGGCCATCTCCATCGCCCAACACCAGAACGCTTTTGAGCGGCAGAGATTGGGCCAGAAATTGAAACCGGCAACGCGCCAGCAGTGGCCCGAAGCTGAATATCTCCATCCACCGATAAAGCGGGGCCAGCGGGTCAAAGTTCGGCGGATGCTGCTCGGGGGCGGTCGGCATCTATCGCAGGAGCGGCCACAGCAGCAGCGGCGTCAGCAGTGCCGCATCGGCTGCAATGCGCAAAGTGAGCGCCGACAGTCGGGGCCGCCAGTGGAGCAGCAGGAAAAAAATGGCCGCGCTGCCCCCGATCGCCGCCCACGGCAGGGCCAGCGTTGCGCTCGGCGCGAGCCCAGCGCCAGCGACTGCAAGCAGCAACAGGGCGGCGGACCACAGCCTGAGATGCCGTCCCAGATATGCAGTGACAGGGTGAATGTGCTGGGCCCGCTGGTGCGTCGCCAGAATGGAATGCACCACTTCCTGCGCGGCCTCCTCGTCTTCCCATGTCTGGATAGCAACACAGTTGAGCGAGCACAGCGCGCCGAAGACGATTGCGTCCAGTATCAGCATGGCGGGAACGTGGCGGGCGCGCAGGATGGCAGGCATGGTGCATGCGGCGGCAAACAGAAAACCGACCGCCAGTTCCTTTGGAACGAGGAAGGCACGGCGCGCCTGCGTCTGGCGGCCGTGCACCAGCGAGAAATACGCAATGCCGAGAATACAGAGCGCGATGTCGCCGGCACGAACACCCGGCTGCGCCAGGCGGAGAATCATCCAGGCCAGCGGTAGAGAAACCGCCAGACATGCGGAGGTGAAGAGCTTGCGATGGCGAAAGTAGAACCAGTGGCGTTCGCGCAGAGAGGCCGCCTCAGAGGCGGTATAACCATCCAGCAGACGATCGGCGACGTAAACAATCCAGGTGCCCATGCCGAGGATGGGAAGCGTAACCCGCGAATAGCCCACATGAAATACGGCGCCCCAGAACCAGCACCACACCACCGCCACCGTCGCAGCATCGAAGCTGAAGAGATGCCATGCCACGGCGATGGCCGCCCACGGATGCCGCGCCTGCCGGGAAGATACGGCGTGGGCGGCGAACGGCTCGGAAGTTGCAGGGATGGGCTGCAGGCGCGGCCCGGGCGATACCTCGCGGCTCCTGATTTCTGTCGATAAAGTCGGAGACTGCTGCGTGGCGCTCATCCGTCGCTCGTTACCGTAAGTGAGGCTGCGACTGCGCTAGCAGGCAGTCGATCGCGCGAGAGATGATCGCTGCGGTTGGCGGATTTCGACGCTGCCTTTTTCGGACGCCCATTCTGACGCTGTGCAGCCGGCCGCGGCGCATCCTTCCACGCCGCCGCGGGCAGGGAAAACTCCGGTGGAATATCTGCCGATGTCGCCGCGCCTTCCGCCACGCGGATCAAAAAGTCCTGCGCCGAGAACAGGTCCCGGCGGCTCCCCTTCGCCGGACGCTCCGCACGCCGATACTCTCCGCTGGGGCCAAGGAAGCGCGAAGCAGCCGCGTCGGCCAGATAAGCGGCGAGAATCTCATCCCGGATGCGCAGCCGCAGCGCCGGATTCAAAACCGGAAACACCACTTCGCAGCGCTCGAAAAGATTGCGAGGCATCCAGTCTGCACTACCCAGGTAAATCTCTTCCTCGCCCCCATTCTGAAAATAGAAGATGCGGCTGTGTTCCAGAAATCTTCCGATGATGGACCGCACACGAATATTTTCGCTAAGTCCCTTCAACCCGGGACGCAGGGCGCAGATTCCGCGCACGATCAGGTCGATCGATACTCCAGCCTGCGACGCTGCGTACAGGGCATCGATGATGCCCGGATCGAGCAGCGAGTTCATCTTCGCGATGATGCGGGCCGGATGCCCTG
>JAJXUS010000285.1 GCA_021782675.1 Acidobacteriota bacterium | reverse complement strand
ATCGGCAAGGATGAAGAGGTGGCCAGCAACCGCAGTGCAAGCGGCCGCGCCAAAAACCGCCGTGTCGAAGTTCAGCTGCTTTCCAACCAGCCGGCGCAGAGCGGCACGCAGGGAACCAGTCAGTCGGGATCGGCTCCGCAGTCCGGCAGTACCAGCCAGACCGGAACCGCGCAGAACCCGCAATAAGGTTGCACGCAGAACTTGGCGAGCCGGGGGGTGGTGCCCCCGGCTCTACTTTTTCTCTGCCGTGCCCGGCGTGCGGGAGTAAAGCACCGGATTCAGCTCCGGATCGTTATACATCTTCAGCTGGCGATAGACCTCAAACCGCAGCCGTCCGGCAAAGATGTCCCGCCAGAATCGGTCGAGGCAGGCGGCCAGGTTGGCGCGCTGCATGCGAAGAATGGCCAGCCGTTTGCGGTTCCGTTCAACGTGACTCTCCGGCACGCCGGGGCGCTCGATCTCCTCAACGGTATGCCATAGCTTCAGCGTCAGAATGGAGAGCCGGTCCAGCATCTGTCCGGGAGCCTCAGAGTGCAGATCGGCCGATTGCAGGGGAAGCCGGTGGGCGTTCAGCTCCTGCAGCAGGGCTTCGTCGATGCGCTCCATCGCGTCGTTGCGCTGCTGGTTGACGCGGTCGATGGCGCGTTTGGCAGCGGCAATCTCCGCGTCAGCCGCAGCGGGATCGCGCGCCTCATCTTCCAGATGCCAGAGGGCGAAATTGGTGCGGTGCAGCGCGTGCAGCCACCGCTGCCACGGCGTGTTACCCGCATCCTCACCCGGATCGGACGCATGCCATTCCCGGGTCCATGCGTCCAGTTGGCGGACGAGCGGCTCCGCGCTCCAGAAAAAACCATCGTTCATCGACACCATGATACTCAGTGCAGCTGCAGGCAGCGAAGGCGGCGCATCCGGTAGGATGATGGGTTGATATGAGCGAACAATCCTGGCAGCAGGTTCCGCACCGCCGTTTTAACCCGCTGGAGCGCCGGTGGGTTCTGGTTTCTCCACATCGCACGCAGCGCCCGTGGCAGGGCGAGGTGGCGAAACTGGACGCGACGCCGCGCGTGCACTATGACCCGCAGTGCTACCTGTGCCCCGGGAATGAGCGCGCAGGCGGGCACAAGAATCCGGACTACGCGGGCACGTTTATCTTCGACAACGATTATGCGGCCCTGCTGCCGGACGCAAAATTCACGGGACAGCCGCCGCACGACGCGCTGTTCTGTGCCGAGCCGGAACGCGGTCTCTGTCGCGTGCTCTGCTTCAGCCCGGACCACAGTCTGACGGTGGCGCGCATGCGGCCCGCGGAGCTGGAGCGGGTGGTGGAGGCCTGGAGCGCGCAATATGAAGAGCTGGGGGCACGGCCTGACATCCGCCATGTTGAGATTTTTGAAAATCGCGGCGCCATGATGGGCGCCAGCAATCCGCACCCGCACGGGCAGATTTGGGCGACCGAGCATGTTCCCGACACGCCGCGCCTGGAGGGTGAGTCGCAGCGGGTCTATCGGGCCGAGCATGGTTCCTGCCTGCTTTGCGACTATGTTGCGCGCGAATCCCAGGCCGCCGAACGGATCGTGTGCGAAAACGAGGAGTTCGTCGCCGTGGTGCCGTTCTGGGCGGTGTGGCCGTTTGAGACGATGATTCTGAGCCGGGCACATCTGGGTGCGATGCCGGAGTTCTCGCAGAAGCAGCGCGCAGCGCTGGCATCGCTGATGCAGCGGCTGACCACGCGCTACGACAATCTGTTCTCCACCAGCTTTCCATACACCATGGGCTTTCACCAGGCGCCGACCGATGGCGAGGCGCACCCGGAGTGGCACTTTCACGCGCATTACTACCCGCCACTGCTGCGCTCAGCGACCGTGCGCAAATTTATGGTCGGGTTCGAGATGCTCGGAATGCCGCAGCGCGACATTACGCCGGAATCCGCGGCGGAGCGGTTGCGTGCCCAGGGCGAAACACATTTTGACGCGAGGCTTTGATTGAAACACGCAACGATTGCACTGGATGGACAGCCGCTGACGCTGGAGCAGCTCTGGACGGTGGCGCATGGCGAAGCCACCGTGACGCTGAGCGCTGCCGCGCGGGAACGCATCGCCCGCTCGCGTCAGGTAGTGGAGGAGTTGCTGGCGCGCGGCGCCACTGTATACGGCATTAACACCGGCTTCGGGAAGCTGTCGGATGTGTTCATCCCGGCCGGAGAGCTGCGGCAGTTGCAGGTGAACCTGGTGCGCAGTCACGCGTGCGGCGTTGGGGAGCCGCTGACGGAAGCCGAGACACGCGGCATGCTGTTGTTGCGCGCCAATGTGCTGGCCAAAGGCACCAGCGGCACGCGTGTGGTGGTGGCCGAGCATCTGCTGGCCATGCTGGCGGCCGGCGTTCTGCCGGTGATTCCTTCGCGCGGCTCCGTGGGGGCAAGCGGAGACCTGGCGCCGCTGGCGCATCTGGCGCTGGGGATGATCGGCGAAGGCGAAGTCTTCTTCAAAGGGAAACGTTTACCCGCAGCCGATGCTCTTCGTCAGGCGGGCCTGGCGCCACTGGCGCTGGAAGCCAAAGAAGGTCTGGCGCTGCTGAATGGCACGCAGGCCATGGCCTCTGTTGGCGGACTGGCGCTGGCGCGGGCATATCGTGCGGCGCGGCTGTTCGATCTGGCCGGGGCCATGACGCTGGAGGCCCTGATGGGCACGCCGGTAGCCTTTGACGCGCGCGTCAGCGATGTACGGCCGCATCCGGGCCAGCTTGCGGCGGCGGCCCATCTGCGCAGCCTGATGGTGGACAGCGAGATTCGCGAGTCCCACCGCACCGGTGACCCGCGCGTGCAGGATGCCTACTGTCTGCGCTGCATGCCGCAGGTGCATGGCGCCGTGCTCGATACGTTGCAGCACGCACGCCGCGTGCTGGAGATTGAAATGGGGTCGGCCACGGATAATCCGCTGGTGTTTGTTGCAGCGGACGCCAGTGCGGAGAACGAAATCCTTTCAGGCGGCAACTTTCACGGCGCGCCGCTGGCGCATGTGCTGGACTACGCGGCGATTGCGACGGCGGACCTGATGAGCATCGCCGAGCGACGCATTGACCGGCTGGTGAACCCGGATCTGAACGAGGGTCTGCCTCCGTTTCTGACGCCGCAGGCCGGCATCTGCTCCGGGTACATGATTGCGCACGTCGCTGCGGCAGCCATGCTGGCGGAGTCGCGCGTGCTGGCGCATCCAGCCAGCATTGACAGCGTGCCGACGTCCGGCGGCAAGGAAGACCATGTGTCGATGGGAATGACCTCCGCGCTGAAGCTGCGGCAGAGCGTTGACAACGCAGAGTACGTTCTGGCGATTGAGCTGATGGCCGCGGCGGAGGGTCTGGAGTACCGGCGGCCGTTGCGGGCGGCGCGCCGTGTAGAGGCGGCCTGGGAACGGATTCGCCAACACGTTCCAAAGCTTGAGACGGATCGGGCGTTGCAGCCGGATATCGAGCGACTGCGGGCGGCCATCCGAACCGGTGAATTCGACGCGTGGATGGAATAGTCCGTCACGCATCGGTGCGCCGTTGCGAATTGAGATGGAGGGTGAGAAGCAAACGGCGGCGCGAAGGCGCTGCCGTTTGTTTTACCAGCGAAGCAGAACGAGCTCGGCGCAGAAGCCGGGGCCCATGGCCGCCAGAATGCTGTAGGTTCCCGGCTTCGGCCGGTGGTTCAGCATGACGTCTTCCAGTACCAGCAAGACCGACGCGGAGGACATGTTGCCGGCACGGCGCAGGCACTCCCACGAGCGGGCAAAGGTCTCACGCGGCAGATTCAGCGCCTCCGCCGTCGCGTCCAGCACCTTGGGACCGCCGGTGTGCATGATCCAGGAAGTGATGTCGGAGCGCTTCATGCCCTGATCGGCCAGAAAGCCGTCGATATCCTTGGGGAAGTTGCGCAGAATGGTC
>JAJXUS010000284.1 GCA_021782675.1 Acidobacteriota bacterium | reverse complement strand
TTGCCTTCGCCAAAAATATGCTTGCGCAGGCCAGGGTCGCGGTCAGCCCGGGCATCGGCTTTGGCGAACACGGAGACGGGCATGTGCGATTTTCTCTGATTGAAAACGAAGAGCGGACGCGCCAGGCGCTGCGCAGCATCCGCCACATGCTGCAGCACAGCTGATCTCGCGGAGAGAGCCCATGAGCCCGCATCGCGAATTCGGCCGCTACTGCCCGATTGAGATGTCTGACCCGGCGCTCGAAGCCGAGCACACACGCAATCTTACGTTCTACAGTGAGGCCCTGGGCGGCCGCGGAGACGTCAGCCTGTACGTGCCGCCGGGCGTTGAGCATCTGCGGTCGGTGCCGGTGGTGCTGTTGCTGCATGGCGTCTATGGCAGTCACTGGTCGTGGTTCGGCAACGGTGGCGCCCACCGCGCCGCGCACCGCCTCGCGCAGGAAGGCACGATCCGCCCTATGCTCCTGCTGTGCCCCTCGGATGGCCTGGGCGGGGATGGCAGCGGCTACATCGACAGCAACGCCCGGAATATTGAAGCGTGGATCTGCGAAGATGTGCCCGGCTGCGTGCGTACGCTCTACCCGGGAGCGACGGAAAACTCGCCGCTGTTTATCGCTGGCCTCTCGATGGGTGGCTTCGGCGCGCTGCGTCTCGGGGCCAAGCGCCCTGCCCTCTTTCGGGGAATTGCCGCGCACTCCCCCGTCACCGGCATCGCCCAGCTTAACAATTCGTTGCGGGAGCCGTTGTCTCCAGCGGAGACAGACGAAGAACTGGAAATCCTGCACTGGATGAAGCGTCACCGGGAGATCCTGCCGCCGATTCGCATCGACTGCGGCGACTCCGATCATCTGTTCGTCGTCGATTGCGAACTGCACGAAGAGATGCTGGCTGCCAGAATTCCGCATGAGTTTGTCGTCTATAAAGGCGGCCACACGTGGGCCTATTGGCGGGAGCATATCGTGGACACGCTGGTCTTCTTTGACTCCCTGCTACCGCCGGGATAGTCACGCCCCAGCTTCAGGATCGCAGCCACGTTACAGGATGGATTCATCCGGGTCGAATCGCTGCCCGCGCCGCGACTCGCAGCGGCAAACTGGTGTTGATGAGCACAGCACGCGTGATGACGGGCGGTTGGATTGCGGCGGCGGACCTTCCCCGCGGGACCAGCGGCCGGGCGCAGTGCCGCTGGTGTTCGCTCGAGGTTCCGCGCGGCAGGCGGAGTTTCTGCTCGGCGTGGTGCGTCGATCAGTGGCGGGTTCGCACGGATCCCGGCTATCTGCGCGAGCGGGTGTATGCGCGCGACGCAGGCTGCTGCGCGGTATGCCGGATCGATGCGGTCGAGGCGTACCGGCGGCTAAAGCGGGCGCGGGGCAAGAGCCGTGCCGCGATGCTGGCATATTGGGGAGCAGGGGCGCTCAAGCGCCGCAGTCTTTGGGATGCCGATCATATTCTGCCGGTGTGCGAAGGCGGCGGCGAGTGTGATCTCGAAAACCTGCGAACGCTCTGCCTGGTTTGCCATCAGGGCGCGACCAGTGCGCTGCGCCGCCGGCGCGCCAGAGGATGAAGCCGCTGGCGGCCGACGTGCCGGCTTCCGGCTATTTGCCCATGCCGGAGAAGTCCACCTTTGGTGGCTGGGCCGCCGCCGGCGTGGCGGAGAAGTAGTCGTTGTCGCGATGGTACCCCGCAATCCCCGCCCAGATGCTGTTGGGGAACAGGCCGATGAAGGTGTTGTAGTCCTGCACCGCCTCGTTATAACGGCGGCGTTCGACGGCGATGCGGTTCTCCGTGCCGGCCAGTTCATCCTGCAACTGCAGGAAGTTCTGGTTGGAGCGGAGCTGCGGATAGTTCTCGCTGATGGCGAGCAGCCGGCCGAGGGCGCCATCCAGTTGACCGTTGGCAGCGATCTTATCCTTCGGCGTGTGCGCGCCCAGCAGGGCGGCGCGGGCGTTGGCAATATCGCCGAAGACGGTCGTCTCATGCTGGGCAAAACCCTGCACGGTAGCAACCAGGTTGGGAATCAGGTCTGCGCGCCGCTGCATGACGACCTCGACCTGCGACCAGGTCTGCTTCACCTGCTCATTTTTAACGACCATCTGGTTGCGGGCGGAGACATAGCTGCCGAAGACCAGAAGACCCACGACCACCAGAACCGCCAGAACTACAAGCACTGCCATTCCCGTACGCTTCATACCGTTCTCTCCTGAAATCTGCTGCCTGCCAGGGCCGTGCCTGTGGCCAAATCCTGTTACCAGCTTCCGGAAGCTCCCCCGCCACCGGAGGCGCCGCCACCGAAGCCACCGAACCCTCCGCCATCGCCGCCGCCAAATCCTCCGCCATCGCCGAACCCGCCGCGTCCTCCTCCGCCCAGAATGTTTCCGAGGATTGTGCCGAGCAGAAAGCCACCCCACCCGCTGCCGCCGGAGCGGACCAGCGAAGTGAAAAGGAAGATCAGGAAGATTGCGACCAGAATGTCGCGCAGCGCGATGCCGGCACGCGGGGCCTGCTGGGGCGCGGGTTGCGCCGGCAGTGCCGTCAGCGTCACGTGCGCATCTTTGGCGATGATCTGCGCGGGCTGCTCGACCCCGAGCGTAATGGCTCCGTCATAGTTTCCCGCGCGCAGATAGGGCACCATCTCGCGGCCAATGGAGCCGACCAGGCCGTCGGGCAAAATGCCTTCGAGGCCGTAGCCCACTTCGTAGCGGTAATGATGGTCGTCCGTTGCCACCAGCAGCAGCAGGCCGCGATCGGTGCCTTTTGCGCCGACCTTCCACTTTTCTTCCAGGCGGACGGCAAAGTCGTCGATGGTGTCTTCGCCTGTGGTGTGGATGGTCACTACGGCAATCTGCGCATGCGCCTCGCGGTCGATCTCCGTGCAGAGAGCCTCAAGCTGACTGCGGACTGGCGCCGAGAGCACGCCGGCAAAGTCATTGACATAGCCTGTGGGCTGCAGGTCGCGGACCCGCTCCGCATGCAGCGTGCAGACGCTGCAGACGGCGAAGATGGCCAATACAACGCCTGCCGGCCGGCGGCGGGCGCGCCGCAGCGTGGGCTTTTCGCGGGCAAGTTGCGCCTTCCAGATCAACGAACGGCTCATCTGTTGAAAGATTGTACGTGCAGCGGGTTCACGCGGTTCCGTCGGGCCCTATGGCCGCCGGCAGACCGACTTCGGCGAAGGTCATGTTCTCTGCGGAGCTGCCGGTCTGTTCCCGCCAGCGCAGAAACAGGGTGCCGTAGCTGTCGGTCATGTACTCTTCGCGCGCGATGCCCAGCCGGGCGGCCGTGGCGTCGATCCACTCGGGTGGGCCTTCGAGTTCTGCCAGCACCCCGATCGGCGTCGCATCCACGACCACCTCGCCGGTGCCGTCGGCCCATTCCGTGCGGCGCTTTTCATAGATGAAGACCGGCTTCAAATCCAGCCGCTCGAGAATGACCCCCATTCCTTCGCAACTGGAGATGGCGATCTCCGTTTCGATCCGACGCTTGTAGGTGCCATCGGCCTCTTCGGCAGGTGGGGCTTTGTGGGTCAGCACGCAGCGGGAGCCGTACTCGCGCACGCGAAGCAGCTGCTTCTGGCTACGCAGGCGGCGGTCCGCCGTATCGTACAGAACGTTGCGCTCAAGCGTCTCCGGCGTCTTGACGCGCAACCCGGCCGCAGCCAGGGCCTGCTCAAAGGCGGCCCGGTCGCGAACCCACACTTTGATCTCGGTTTCGATCTTTGCGGCTTCTGTCTGTGCGCCCATGGTTCGAGTGTCGCATGGCGGGCGCAGGCCGCCATGCAATTTAGGATGGAATCCGGAAGCTCCTATGCCCAGTCAGTCCCCGAGAACGACGCAGCACCTGCTGATTGACGCCGCGTGTCTGGACGAGGAACCGGCGCGGCGCGCGCTGGCGCTTGCGGCGGAGACGCTGCGGCGCGGCGGCACCGTCGCGCTGCCG
>JAJXUS010000283.1 GCA_021782675.1 Acidobacteriota bacterium | reverse complement strand
CATGAAGAATCTGGTGTTCATCGGCTCGCGCGCCGAGAACCCTTCCCTGCGCGTGCTGCCGGATACCTCTGACTTCGCGCTGGCAACGATCAAGGATCAATCGGTGATCGTCAACCGCAACCCGCATCCCGGAGAACCGGACGCGTTCTCGCGGCCGGAGCACCCGCTGACGCGCGATTATGCAATTGTTGCGCTGCTGCCCGGCGTTGAGCCTGGGAAATGGATTTTGACCTGCAGCGGACTGACGACGTTCGGGACGCAGGCTGCGGTGGAGTTCGTCAGTCAGCCGCAATCGGTGCAGCAACTCTTCCATGCCGCGAAGTTCCCGCATCATGTCGTCCGGCCATTTGAAGCGGTTCTGGAGACCACCATCGCCGGCGGCGTCCCGCTACAGACGCACCTGGTTGCACTCCATACCCACTAGACGCTCTCTGCGCCCACCTAACGCACCGGCTGCAATTGCAACTGGCTGGCCGCGTGGATCTTTGAAGCTGCATCCATCTCCTGATTCGCGCGAGCAGTATCCCCCATGGCGCGGTAGGCTTGGCTGAGCAGCGTGTGGGTCATGTAATTGCCAGGATCCATCTTTTCGGCGTGCTGCAGATACATGGCGGCGGTTTTTGGATCTTTCCGCCGCAGCAGCACCTTACCCATCAGGATGAACGGGCCGGTGCTGGCCGTGGTGAGAGAAAGCGCGCGAGTCAGCGATTCCTGCGCCTGCTGATACTGCCCCAGGCGCAGATACACATCCCCGAGACGATCATAGGTGTCCGGATAGGCGGGGTTTATCATGCGCTCTGCGTTGAAAGCCGCCAGCGCGCCGTTGGGATCGGACTTGAAGAGGTCCACCTCTCCAATGACGAAGTTTGCCAGCGGCAGATTCGGCGCCAGCGTCAGCGCATGCTGAGCCTCGAGTTTCGCCAGCTCCGGCAGATTGGCCTGCATCAGCATCTGCGCCAGCAGCAGGTACGCCGCGCCGGAGTCCGGGCCCACGCCATACTGCAGGGCAAATGTTTTGCGGGCGGCGTCGTACTGCCGGGCGTTCAGATAGCACAGACCGAGAACGTGATTCGCGTCCGCATCTGCGTTCGGCATCCACTGACGCACGCGCTCAAGATACGGGATGGCATCCGCCGGCCGCCCCAGGCGATACAGCGTGAGTCCGTGCATCTGCACAGACTCCATGTCGCTCGGATCCTGCTTCTCTGCGTCGGTAAACGCCTGCAGCGCATCCAGCAGCCTGCCACTCCGGTAATACGCAAGACCCAGCGCACGGGCTGCGCCTTTCGCCGGAGGATTGGCCGCAGCCAAGGGCTGCAGGATGGCAATCGCAGCCTGAGTGTCGCCGCGAGCGAGTGTCTGCTGCGCCTCTGCCACAGTTCCCGCTGGTTGCGCAGCGCGGCCCGTGGGCTGCGGAGCAGCCGGTGTCGTTGACTGTGCCCATCCGCCGGCAGCACCGCAGAGAATGAAAGCGAAAAGGAACAAACGGCGCATCACGACTCAGCATACCGCGAGCCATAGCGGGAAATTTTGCGTGATAGCATGGCCGCATGCGGGAGGGCGGGAAACTTTGCGGTACGCTGCTTCTGCTGGTCTTCTGCAGCATGGCGTGCGCTGTCGCACAGCGGACAGCCACCGCTGCGCCTTCCGGTCATCGTGCCCGTCAGCCCTATCCGCCAGGCGATGCGCACCCCGAGCCAGCATGGTTTGCGGATGTAGCGCCAGAAGCCGGCCTGAAGATGCTGAACGTGAACGGCGGCGTCGACTCAAAAAAATACATTATTGAGACGACCGGCAGCGGCGTTGCGGTATTCGATTACGATCGCGATGGCTGGCCCGACATCTTTGTCGTAAACGGTCAAAAGCTGGGCGAAGACACCGATACACCGGGCGCCCCCACTTCGCATCTCTACCACAACAACCACGACGGCACCTTTACCGATGTAACGAAGCAGGCGGGGCTCACTGGCTCCGGCTGGGGCCAGGGCGTGTGCGTGGGCGATTACGACAACGATGGATACGACGATCTGTACGTAACGTATTACGGCAAGAATCGTCTGTATCACAACGAGCGCAACGGCACCTTCAAGGATGTTTCCCAGAAAAGCGGCGTGGCGGGCGATGGCAAGGACTGGGGCACAGGCTGCGCCTTCGTCGACTATGACCGCGACGGCAAGCTGGACCTGATCGTCGCGAATTATGTGAAGTTCGACCTGGCGACAATCCCGAAGCCGGGCGAAGGCGTGATGTGTATCTGGAAGGGCACGCCGGTTATGTGCGGGCCACGCGGCCTGCCGCATTCGCCGAATATTCTGTATCACAACATTGGGAATGGGAAGTTTGCGGACGTGAGCCAGAGCTCCGGCATCCTCAAAACAGATGGCCATTACTGCTTCAGCATATCGACGCTGGACTACAACAATGACGGATGGCCGGACGTCTACATTGCATGCGACAGCACCCCCAGCATTCTCTACCGCAACAACAAGGACGGGACGTTTACAGATGTGGCCGCAGACGCCGGCGTGGCGTACAACGAGGACGGCCGCGAACAGGCAGGGATGGGCTCCACCATTGGCGACTACACCGGCGATGGGCTGGAAGATATCTTCAAGACAAACTTCTCCGACGACACGAGTTCTCTCTACAAGAACGATGGCGATGGCACCTTCACGCCATCGATCGACGCCGCGGGTCTCGGCTTCAATACGCAGTATCTGGGCTGGGGCACCATGTTTGCTGATTTTGATAATGACGGGCGGCCGGACATTCTGATCGTGAATGGCCACGTCTACCCGGAAGTGGATACGGCGCATCTCGGATCGACCTATAAAGAACCTCGCTTGCTCTACTGGAATGCGGGCAACGGCACCTTCAAGGATCTCAGCAAGCAGTGTGGCCCCGGCTGCACCACGCCCGCATCCAGCCGCGGGCTGGCAGTTGCGGACTTCTGGAATGATGGGCGCGTCTCCGCGGTCGTGAACAATATGAGCAGCCACCCCATGCTGCTGGTGAATCAGGCCGCCAACAAAAATCACTGGCTCGGGGTCATCACGCGCGGTACAAAGTCAAACCGGGATGGTATTGGCGCGCAGGTCACCCTTGTTGCCTGCGGCCAACGGTGGATGCAGGAAGTGCGCAGCGGGTCCAGCTATCTATCGAACAATGACATGCGGCTGCATTTCGGGCTGGGAAACTGCAGCCACATTGACAGCGTCGCCGTTCGCTGGCCCAGCGGATTGAACGAGACATTTCGCTATCCCGCGGCGCAGTCCAGCGCCGACCGTTTTCTCACCGTCGTCGAGGGGTCCGGCGCACCGAAGTAGCGGCTACTTGCGCCGAATCGTCACGTACCGGCGGTTGGCGACCAGGCGATAGCTGCGTGGCTGTCCGCTCGGCGTGATCATCAGTGGGCGCGGCCGGGCCAGCTTGGGGTCCATTTGAAAATCTACGCGCAGTACATCATGGCCGCCGAGGTCCATGACCAGAAACGAATGCGGCGCGACGAAGCCGAAGCCATACGCGCCCGCGGGAAGCGTCTGCCCTTCGATTGTCAGCGGCACCTCACTCAACAGATAGCCCTGATACTTCACCTGCATTCCGCTGGAGTAGCCGCTGCTGTCCACCAGCCCGGCCAGCACTAACATGTTGTCGCCAAACTGCAGCCCGTAGGTATTGCGCATCTGCACCGGCGCTACCTGGCCGCTGAAAAACACACTGGGCGGCATCAGTTTGGCGGTGCCATCGGGCAGAAGAATCCTGGCGGTTCCGCTGTTGGCGGATGTGGCCTGGGCCTGCGCAGCAAGACAGGGGACAAAGAGAGCGGCGAACAGCATTGTGAACAGAGCGAGACGTTTCATGGGCGCCATGATACATGAGCCCCGGCACGGGGTGTCACGGTGTAGATGCTGGAAGCACACCTTCGGTGCGTTAGTGCAGATGCATGCGCCAGAGGGTGTGGCTCGCCATCT
>JAJXUS010000282.1 GCA_021782675.1 Acidobacteriota bacterium | reverse complement strand
ACCAGATTGCCATCCGCCTGCACACCAGCCATGGGCAGGAGGTGATCTGTGAGGCCTCCTCGCACATTGTCGACTGGGAGATGGCGATGGTTGCGGCCTTCTCCGGCTGCATGCCGCGCGCCATCAAAGGCGAGCGCGGCATCCTGACGTGGGCGCAGATTGAGGCGGCCATTGCACCGCCGCTCTACTATCGCGCGCCAACGGGGCTTATCTCGCTCGAAAACACGCACAACATGGCCGGCGGCTCGGTCACGCCGCTCCCGGTGCTGCAGGAGATATGGGCGGGTGCGAAGGCGGCGAAACTTCCGTTGCATCTGGATGGCGCGCGCGTCTTTAACGCAGCCGCTGCATTGGGCGTCAGCGTGCGTGAGCTGACGGCCGGCTTCGACACGGTCATGTTCTGCCTGTCCAAGGGCCTCTGCGCGCCGGTTGGCTCCATGCTGGTCGGTTCGCGGCAGCAGATGGACCGCGCCCGCTCGTTCCGCAAGGCGCTGGGCGGCGGCATGCGGCAGGCGGGCATTTTGGCCGCGGCTGGCTTGGTCGCGCTGGAGACGATGACGGAGCGCCTCCTGGAGGACCATGAAAATGCGCGCTTTCTCGCCGCGCAGGTGGCCGATATGCCTGGGATCGATCTGGATCCTGCGACTGTGCAGACCAATATTGTGATCTTTCGGCTGAAGCAGAGGCCCGCAGCGGAGGTGGTGCAGGGTCTGAAGCGGCGCGGCGTTCTCTGCGGCAGCGTCGGGAAGCAGGCAATCCGCTGGGTGACGCATCGCGACGTAAGCCGGACGCAGTGCGCGTCGGCGGTCGAGCAGCTTCGCGCAGAGCTGGCACATTAATGTCTGATCGCAAAGCTGTCACAGGTTCAGGCGCCCACTTCGCGGTATTCACCAGACCGTAACCTGGCGTTCACTGTGCTTTTGCAGAAAATTCGCTGTGCTGCGATAGTCTGAGCCCGACGGTCCCGGCTTGCGGAGGTGCGGCGGCTTGAGTCAGACAATCTTCATTCTGGAAGACGATCAGGATATTTCCCGGCTGGTGCAGCATACGCTGGAGGCCGCTGGCTTCTCAGTGCGCGCCTTCATCACGCCCGCCGCCACGCTGGCGGATGCCGAGCGCCGGGCCCCGGATCTCTTCCTGCTGGACATCATGGTTCCCGGTGGCGATGGCCTGGATGTATGCCGCCGCATCCGGCGGAATCCTGCGCTGGCGGGCATTCCGGTCATCTTTCTGACGGCGCGGACCAGTGAGAGCGAGCGCGTGCTGGGGCTGGAGCTGGGAGCGGACGATTACATGATCAAGCCGTTCTCGCCCCGCGAACTGGTCGCTCGCGTGAAAGCAGTGCTGCGGCGGTTTGAGCGGCCGACTGCGCCCAGCTCCGTCAGCTTTGGGAACGTGCTGGTCGACTCCGGCGCCATGCAACTGCTGGTCAATGCGCAGCCGGTAGCGACCACCGCGACCGAGTTCCGCCTGCTGGAATATCTGGTGCGCCATCCGGGCCGCGTCTTCAGCCGGGATCAGTTGCTGGATTCCGTCTGGGGCGACGCCCGTTTTGTCACGCCGCGCTCTGTGGACGTGTATGTTCGCCGGATTCGCGAGAAGATTGAGGCAGACCCGGAGGACCCGCAGTTTTTGAAGACGGTACGCGGCGCCGGGTACCGGTTTGAATTGCCGCGCGAGGCGTAAAGCCGCGCGGCCGGGGCGCAGATGCGATCGCGGCTTTTTACCCGACTGCTGGCGGCGATGGTCGTCGTGTTGCTGCTGGCAGCGGCCATGCTGGATATTGCGCAGCAGAACATCCTTCGCGCCTCGCTCGTAAAAGATCTGGCGCGCAGTCTTACGGCCACAGCGCAGCCTGTTGCGCTGCAGATTGGCTCCGTGACCCCGGTGCAACTGCCGCCGCTGGTGAGGGAAGCGGCGGCCCGCTCCGCGGCTGAGGTGCGCGTTTACAGCCGGCAGGGAACTTTGCTGGCCGGCTCGCAGCCCTCTGCCGCGAGCACTCCTCTGTCCCGCGATGTCGAACAAATGCTGGCGCACCCTCGCGCCGTGACCCAGGCGAGAGACGGTACCATACTGGGCGTTGCCGTGCCCGCCGGAGCCTACATCCTGGAGCTGCGCGCGCCGCTGCACCATATCCCCGGCACGATGCGCGCCGTGCGCAGCAGCCTGCTGTGGGCCACGCTGCTGGCGCTGCTGCTGGCGATCCTGGTCTCCAGCCTGATGGCGGACCGCTTTGCACGGCGTTTGGCACAAATTGTCGCGTTTGCACACCGGCTGGCCGAGGGCGACTTTTCTGCCAGGATCGGCGAGGAGTCGGCCGGCGATCTGGCGACCGTTGCCCGTGCACTGGATGCGACAGCCGCCCGCGTGGAGGCCGTCTTTCATCAACTGCAGGAGAGCCGCCGCGAGATGGAAACCGTGCTCGACAGTATGGAAGAGGCCGTGATCGCAGTGGACCCCAATAGCCGCGTGCACTGGGTCAACCGTCGCGTGGTTTCTGCTCTCGGCGTCTCCGTGCAGCCGGGTGCGGCGCTGGTGCAGATCATCCGCGATCCCGAGCTGCTGGCGGCCGTGGAGCTCGCCCTGCGGCTGCGGCAGGCGAGTGTGACCCGCGCTCATGCGGTGTCCCCGGGCAAGGTCTTTCAGGTGAGCGCCGCTCCCATGCTGGGCGGCAGCGCAGTGGTTGTGTTGCATGACGTAACTGAAGTTGCGCGCGTTGAAAAAACCCGCCGGGACTTTATCGCCAATGTCTCCCACGAGCTGCGCACACCGTTGACTTCCATCTCGGGGTACGCCGAGACCATGCTGGAAGACAACGGAACGCTGGATACGCAGACGCGGGAGTTCCTGTCGATCATCGCGCGCAATGCGGCACGCATGACGCGGCTGACGGACGATCTGCTGACGCTGGCCCGCATTGAATCCGGCGAAAACAAATTGCAGCTTCGTCCCATTCCAGCGGCTCGACTGGCCCGGGAAGCCGCCGCTCTGTTTTCCGGGACGCTGCTCGACCGGAATCTGCCGCTCGAATATGGATCGCTATGCGAGGATGTTGTCCTGGCGGACAGCGACGCCATCGTACAGGTGCTCTCGAATCTTCTGGAGAACGCGGCCAAATACGGCGGTGGAAAAATTCTGGTCGGCGCGCGTCGCGTGCAGAACATGGTGCAGTTCTCCGTGCAGGATTTTGGCGGCGGCATTCCCTCAGAACATCTGGAGCGCATCTTTGAGCGCTTCTATCGCGTGGACAAGGGGCGCTCCCGCGAGTCTGGCGGTACGGGCCTGGGCCTGTCGATTGCGAAGCACATTATTCGCGGGCATGGAGGATCGATCTGGGCCGAGAGCGAGCTCAACCATGGCAGCACATTCTGCTTCACGCTGCCGCTTGCTGCCAGCGCCGAGCCATCCGCTGACCTTCAAAACAGCACGAACCTCGCCGTCTGATCCTGCGGCCGGTGGAGGGAACCACGGCGGCGCGATTCGATCGTCAGTTCAGGCGGACCAGATACGCCTTTCCGTCTGGCACCTGGGCGTGGGCAATGACGGCTTCGGCGGCTGCTTTGCTATGGCTCGCCGGCTTGATGCGCACCCAGTAGCCGGTCTGTCCGCGAAAGTCGATCACGCTGGCCTCCGGATATTCGCGGGCCAGATCGCGATGCAGCCGATGTGCCATCCCGGCGCTGCGAAGCGCCCCGATCTGCACGCACCAGTGGCCTGGACGATAGGCGGGCCAGCGCAGCACCTCCACGCGGACGCGCGCAACGCCGGCGTGCATCAGGCCAATCTTTTGTGCAGCAGCCCTGGAAAGATCGATGATGCGGCCCGGAACGAACGGTCCGCGATCCGTGATGGTGACAATTGCAGAGCGGTGCGTCGCCAGGTCGGTGACGCGCACGATGGTGCCCATGGGCAGCGTGCGCTGCGCTGCGGTCATGCCGTGTTCGTCGTAGATTTCGCCATCTGCGGAGCGCGCGTCATGATAC
>JAJXUS010000281.1 GCA_021782675.1 Acidobacteriota bacterium | reverse complement strand
AGAATCGGCCGGTGAAAGGCGTCCTCCAGCCAGTCGAGCGCCGCGCGAACGTCTTCCTGCTCTCCGCGGCCGTCGTCGTGCGTTCCTTCACTGCGCCCGGTACCGCGAAAGTTGAACCGCAGTACGGGAAAGCCCATGCGGCTCATCGCCTTCATGGCGTGATAGACCACCTTGTTGTGCATGGTGCCTCCGCCCATCGGGTGCGGATGACAGACCAGCGCGGCGTAGGGTGCGTCCGGAGCGCCGGCATTCAGCAGCGACTCCAGGCGGCCGGCGGGTCCGGCAATATCAAAAGAGTGGATACTGGCGGTTTGAGAGGAGTTTTCCATGGTTGCGAAAGCTGCCCCTATTCTACGGGCAGCCCGGCGCTGCGCCGCGCGATATCCTGATGCTGCATGACGGTTGCTCTGGTTCCGCTAACCCGCCAGCTTGTCGATATCGAGTCCATCACGGATAATGAGGCCGCGGTTGGGCATTTTCTGGCCGACTACCTGGCCACCGTTGGCTATCAGGTGGAGCGCATGCCGGTGCCGCATCCCGCGCAGCGGGAGCGCTTCAACATCTACGCGGCCGATGCCGGTGATCCGCCGGATATCGTCTTCTCGACGCACATCGATACCGTCCCGCCGTTCTTTCCCAGCGGGGAAGATGAACACTACATCTACGGGCGCGGCGCGTGCGACGCCAAGGGAATCGCAGTAGCGCAGATCGCCGCGGCGCTGCGTCTGCGGGAGATGGGCGTGCGCGCGGGCCTGCTCTTTCTGGCGGGTGAGGAGCGGGGCAGCCACGGCGCGAAGATTGCGAACCTGCAACCGAAGGGAAGCCGGTTTCTCATCAACGGTGAGCCGACGGATAACCGCCTGGCGCTGGCCTCAAAGGGTGCGCTGAACCTGGTGGCCCGTACCCGCGGAAAGATGGCGCACTCCGCCTACCCGGAGTTGGGAGATTCGGCGATTCACAAGCTGGTGCGCGCGCTGGAGCGGATGCTCGCCGTGCCGTTGCCGGTCGATCCGCAGGCGGGGCCTTCGACGCTGAACATTGGAGTGATTGAAGGTGGCCACGCGCCGAATGTGATTGCCGACACTGCCTCCGCCGCCGTGATGGTGCGGCTGGTGGGACCGTCGGAGCCGGTGATGACGGCGCTGCAGCAGGCGGCGGGTCCGGATGTCACGCTGGAGACCATCGTCGAAATTCCGTATCTCAAACTGCGTGCGGTGGCCGGCCTGCCGACCATGGTGGCGGCGTTTACCACCGACGTTCCGGCGCTGACCAACTGGGGCGAGCCGCTGCTGCTGGGGCCCGGATCGATCCACGTGGCGCACACGCCCGGCGAACGGCTCTCCAAGCAGGAGCAGCGCGATGCCGTCGCGTTGTACGTGAAGGTGGCGCGCGGGCTGCTGCAATAGGGATGGCGACAAGAGAAGCAGATTCCCTGCGGGAATGACAGAAAGAAAAACAAGAGCAAAAAACAGAAACGAAACCACAAGCAGATTTCTTCGCGGGGATGACAGCAAGAAAGTAAGAGCAAAAGCAAAAAAGAGAACCACAAACGGATTCCCTGCGGGAATGACAGCAAAAAAGTAAAAGAAAGAGATTCGAATGTCGAGCAATCCGTCTGGAACAGAATCTATCCGCAGCAATGGGCTTGCGAATACCGCTTCGTCCTACCTGCGATCGGCGATGCACCAGCCCGTCGATTGGCAACCGTGGGGGGAAGCAGCCTTTGCCCAGGCTCGCGCGGCGAACAAGCCGGTGCTGCTCGATATTGGCGCGGTGTGGTGCCACTGGTGCCACGTGATGGATCGCGAGAGCTATGAGGATGCGGAGATCGCCGACATCATCAACTCGCACTATGTCGCCATCAAGGTGGATCGCGAGGAGCGGCCGGACGTCGATACGCGATTCCAGGCAGCCGTTTCTGCGATGAGTGGGCAGGGAGGATGGCCGCTGACGGCCATTCTGACGCCGGGGGGGCAGCCGTTTTTTGGCGGAACATATTTCCCAAAAGATGAGCGGTATGGGCGACCCGGATTCAAACGCGTGCTGCTGAGCCTTGCGCATGCGTACCACGAGCAGCGAGAAGAGGTTCTGGAGTCGGCCGCGAGCGTGATTGCGGCGATTGAGCACAACGAATCCTTCTCCGGGCACGCCTCTGTGCTGAATGCGGCGATCGTGCAGTCGCTGATCGACGCGGCCCTGCAGCAGTTCGACAAGCGGTACGGCGGATTTGGCGCGCAGCCAAAATTTCCGCACCCTACCATCCTCGATCTGCTGACGGACCATGCCGCGCGCACCGGCGATGAGGCTGCGGCGGCGGTCGTGCGAGTGACGCTCGATCGCATGGCGGCCGGTGGAATGTACGACCATCTGGCCGGCGGTTTCCATCGCTATTCAGTCGATGAACGCTGGATCGTTCCGCACTTTGAAAAGATGAGTTATGACAACTCCGAACTGTTGCGGAGCTATGTTCGCAGCTATCGCACCTTTGGCGATGAAGAGCATGCCCGCATCGCACGGGAGACGCTCGGCTGGATGAACGCCGTTTTGAGCGACCAGAGGCGGGGCGGGTTTTATGCCTCGCAGGACGCGGATATCTCCCTCGATGACGACGGAGACTATTACACGTGGACGGTCGCCGAGGCGGCAGCGGTCCTGAACCCCGCAGAGATGGCCATTGCGTCTGTTTATTACGACATTGGCGAACTTGGGGACATGCACCACAATCCGCAGAAGAATACGCTGCACATTGAGTTGTCCTTGTCGGAAGCAGCGCGGCGCGCCGCCCAGACGGTGCAGGAAGCGGAGGCAAACCTGGCCGCAGCTCGGAAAAAGCTGCATGCTGCGCGCCTGGCGCGGCCCACGCCGTACGTCGATACCACGATGTACGCCAACTGGAACGCGCTGGCCATCTCCGCGTATCTCGAGGCTGCGCCGGTGCTCGATATGCCGGAGGCGAGGACGTTTGCACTGCGCTCGCTCGACCGGCTGCTGGCCAGCGTGTGGGATGCGCCGAGCAGCACACTCAGCCGCGTGATTGCGTACGGTGACGGGCAGGCCGCGGCCGAGCGCATCCCGGGCATGCTGGACGATTATGCGGCGACCGGGCTCGCGTGCCTGGATGCCTGGAGCGCGACGGGATCGTTGCCGTACTACCAGACGGCGGAGCAGATTGCGCGGGTTCTGGTGACGCGGTTCCGCGATGAAGCGCACGGCGGCTTTTTCGATACGCCCCTCACATTGGAGGCGCTTGGCGTGCTTGCGGCGCGCCGCAAGCCGTTGCAGGACTCGCCGACGCCCGCCGGCAATTCTCTCGCTGCCATGCTGCTGCTTCGCGTGGCGGCGCTGAATGGCAGCGAGGATTTTGAGCAGGCCGCGGCAGCCGCGCTGCAGTCGTTTGCCGGCGTCGCGGGACAGTTCGGCCTGTACGCCGGTGCCTACGGGCTGGCACTGCGTCGTTATCTTGAGCCGCCAACGCAAATCTGGATTGTCGGGGAGGATGCGGTGGCGGCCGCACTGGAGCGCGCTGCCGAGCGGCCGTTCCTGGTGGCTCGAACGATTGTGCGGCTGACCGCAGCGCAGATTGCGCGTCGTGAACTGCCGCCGTTACTAGCGGAGACCTTGCCACATCTGCCGGAGCTGGCGTCGGGAAGAACCTTCGCCGTGGTGTGCAGCGGGCGGAGCTGCCAGCCTCCAATGTTTATGCCCGACGCTCTGGCCGAGGCACTGCGCGCTGCCGCCAGGTAGCGATTGGTACAGGCTGGGATCATTGAAGCGGTTCGCGCATGGTCTGCTGCGCGCGCAAAAAGGCGCGGCTGCTGACATGCACGGAACCCTGAAAGGGCCGGTCGATGTCTCCGATCGCGACCAGGGCAAGGGAGATCAAAAGGCTGGAGGCGATGATCAATGTGCCGTGCAGCGCGCTGTTGTCGCTGCCGATCATGCAGCAGGAAGCAATCGTGATGATGCCTCCGATCACCAGCACCGTCCAC
>JAJXUS010000280.1 GCA_021782675.1 Acidobacteriota bacterium | reverse complement strand
CAGGCTGCATGTAGGTGCGGCGACGATGGCGCCCGTGGGATGGTGGGTCATCAGCTTCAGCGTGAGCGCCGAGCGGTAGACGTTTTCCCGCCAACGGCCAGTGTAGGTGCACTGCGACAGCCAACAACGCCAGTAGCGCAGGGTTTCATCCATCAGGCGCTGGCCATCGATCGGCGTATTCAGTTCATCCGCCTCGTGATCTACGACATACCGCAAAGCAAATTCGGCCGTCTCTTTCGGCTTCAGCGTAAATTCCGTGCAAGCCTTACCGTCTTCCAGCCGCCACGGTCCGGGACCCAGCAGCAGCATGCGATGGCCCTCCGCGTTGAACTCCACACCACCTTGGATCAGCTCTACCTTATGCGGTTTGCGCGCGTAATCGAATGCGGGCAGACATTCCACGCGGAAGTGAACGGTGCCGCGCACCGACCGCGCGATGCGGATGATTTCATGCTTGACGACACTGCTATCCTGCGTGCGATCCGACTGCACCGGCATAAAGTCGATCAGCTCGCCCACGCCCTCAGCGCGGAGAAAGCGTGTCATCAACACATTCGTCTCCGGCATGTACATTTGCTTGTTCAGGCCGGGTTCTGCGTGTGTCACCTTGAAATATCCGCCACTTTCAGGATCGAGCAGCGCGGCAAATACGCTGGGGGAGTCGAACTGGGGCAGGCAGCACCAGTCAATGGTGCCATCCATGGCGACAAGCGCTACGGAGTGCAGGTCGCCGATAATTCCACAAGCGTCGATCGGTCGTTGGGTCATTTACTATTCGATTCTGCCCGCAATGGGCGGTAACATAAATTATTGCAAGCAAAAGAAAACTGCGAAGGCAAGTCTCTCATCTACCATTGCAGCATTGAAGAGAACTGTTACGAACGACTCCTGGTGCACGCGGGTTGGCAGCCTCCCCCGCGCTCTGCTGAAAAATTGAACGGACACAACCGCTTAGATGCGGCCCAATGACCAATAGTGAGTAAGAACGCCACCGACAAATCGTACGGCGACACATGGCGCACGCGACTGAACGCGCTCCGTAACGTTCCGCCCGTCATGAAGATGGTATGGGATTGCGGACCGAAGACCGTCGTGTGGTCGCTCATTCTGCGCATCGCGCTTGCGCTGGCCCCGGTCGCCATTCTCAAGGTCTCCTACTGGCTCATCAACCAGATTGTCATTACTCTCAAGTCGCATGCTCCGCTGCCCTCGTTCTTCTGGTGGGTACTTGCGCTGGAGTTTGGCCTCGCATGCATTGCGGCGATCCTCTCGCGGGCGATTGGTTTTTGCGACAGCCTGCTGGGCGACCTGTACCTAGAGCACATCAGCGTGCGCGTCATCGAGCACGCTTCCCGCCTGGACATCACGGCGTTTGAAAATCCGGAGTACTACGACCGGCTGGACCGTGCCAAAGCGCAGGCGACGGATCGAATTGCCATGATCCAGATGCTGGGCACCCTGACGCAACAGGTGCTCACCACCATCTCTCTCGCTGTTTATATTGCAGCGTATTCGCCGTGGCTCCTGCTGCTGCTGATTGCGGGAACCATTCCTGCGCTGCTTGGAGAAAGCCACTTCGCATTCCTCGGCTACGCCAAAAACTTTCAGCAGACGCCACTGCGCCGCAAGATGGATTATCTGCGCGACGTGGGCGGCAGCAAGGAAGCGGCGAAGGAACTCAAGCTCTTCGGCCTGCGGAATTTTCTGGTCAACAGCTTCAGCGAAATGGCCAACACCATCTTTCGGCAGAACGTTTCGCTCTCGAAACGCAAGCTGCTGGCCGGGACGGCGCTCTCTATTCTGGCGACCGCCGGATATTACAGCGCGTACGGACTCGTGCTGCTGGAAACAATCCGCGGCCGATTCAACGTCGCCGCTCTGACCGTGCTGATCTCTGCCATCCTGCAGGTAAGCGCCAACCTGCAGCAGATTTTTGTGAACGCATCGGGAGTTGCGGACCAGGCGTTGTTTCTCACCGATCTGCTGGGCTTCTTCGCCATGCAGCCCACGGTTCGCTCCAGGCCAAATGCCGTGCTGATTCCCCGCCCGATCCGTCGCGGCTTTGAGTTCCGCAATGTTTCCTTCGCCTATCCGGGCACATCCCGCCTGGTGCTGAAAAACTTCAACTTCCATCTGCATCCAGAGGAGCGGGTAGCGCTGATCGGTGAAAACGGTCAGGGAAAAACGACGATCGTGAAGCTGATCACGCGCCTTTACGATCCGACCGAGGGGCAGATTCTGATCGATGGCGTGGACCTGCGCGAGTACGACATCGAAGATTTATGCCACGAGATTGGCGTAATCTTTCAGGACTTTATGCGGTATGAGATGACCGCGCGCGACAACATTGCCGTGGGCCGCATTGAAGAGCGCGACCACCTGGACCGCATCGCGGAGGCCGCCCGCATGAGCCTGGCCGACGAGGTGATTGCAAAGTTGCCCGAGCATATGCATCAGCAACTGGGGCGCCGCTTTGATGGCGGCGTGGACCTCTCTGGCGGCGAATGGCAACGCATGGCCCTGGCCCGCGCCTACCTGCGCAATGCGCAACTGCTGATCCTCGATGAGCCGACCTCGGCGCTGGATGCGCGCAGCGAACAGGAAGTGTTCCAGCGGTTTGCCGAACTGACACAGGGCAAGATGGCGCTCCTGATCTCGCACCGCTTTTCAACCGTAAAGATGACAGACCGCATTGTAGTGCTGTCGCATGGCGTGCTGACGGAAGAAGGCACACACGACGAACTGGTGCGCCGCGGCGGTCTGTACGCGGAGATGTTTGAGATGCAGGCGGCGAGCTATCGATGAATCAAACGGAGACCATGGATCTTTTCGCGGAAGGCCGCGCCTTTGGCAGCCGCCAGCCACTGCTGGCACAGACGACGGAGCTCCGCCAGTTTCGCCAGCACATGGAACGGACCGCGGGCGCTGCGTTGGCGCTGGCGCAGGCTGCGGATGAGCGCAATCGGGAGCGCCGCCGCAGCATGCAGGAAGCGCATCGCGCGGGAAAGTTTGACAGCACCCCCAATGTGGGTCCAGGTCTGCTGCGCCTGGAGGAGAGCGGACGGCTGTTGCGCGGCGCCGCAATGGAGTTGCAAGGCTCCATCCGCTCCCTGTCAAAGCTGCCCTTTGCGCGCAGTCTGACCGGCCTCGAGACGCCCCGCATCTTCGGCGTCGCGCACTCCATGCTGAGCGCAGCTCGCTACCAGTGGACGATTCCGGTGTTTTCAAGTTTCATCCTCGGCTATCAGACCGAGGAGCCCCTGACCTTGCGCGAGCTTTCCGCGCTGCCGGTCGCGCTGAAGCATGCACTGCTTGAAGAAGCGCTGGCGCAGACGACGGGCGCGGTCGGCAACCTTTCCACCAGTGATGCCGCGCTGGATGCTGCCCTGCGTTCTCTGAATGAAGTGGGCCTGCCGATGTGGGCCAACATTCTGGAACCGCTGGTGCCCTTCGAACCGACGCTGCGGGAAGATCCCGCCCATGCCTACGCAGAGATGGACTACGAGAGCCGCGAGGTGTATCGGCTGGAGGTAGCGCGCGTTGCGCGGCACAGCCCGCTGAATGAAGTGAAGGTGGCGCAGACAGCGCTGGAGCTGGCGCGGGCGGCCGTCGCCAATCCCGAGGAAGATCCCCGGACGGCGATGCGGCGCAGTCATGTCGGCTATTACCTGGTAGGACCGGGGGTGACCGAACTGGAGCGGCGGGTTTCCTTTGAGCCCACAGTGCCGGAACGGGTGCGCGCGGCGATGCGGCAGTATCCGGACGACTTCTACATCGGTGGAATTCTGGTGCTGGGCCTGCTGATTATGGCGGCCATTATTGCGCCACAGGTCCCCGCGTACAGTCCCCTGGGACGTCTGGCTCTTGCGTTCCTGCTGCTGCTGCTGCCGGCGTCGCAAGGTGCGGTGGAGCTGGTCAACAACACCATCGCAGCACTGTTCAAGCCGCAGCCGTTGCCCAAGCTCGACTTCTCCGAGGGAATCCCCGAAAC
>JAJXUS010000279.1 GCA_021782675.1 Acidobacteriota bacterium | reverse complement strand
GCGACGACGTCCTGCACAGCCTGGCCCGCATCTTCCAGATCTCCATGAGCGGGCTGGCCGCCACCTTCCGCAGCCTCTTCATCGACAGCAAAAAGAAGACCAAGAAGACCGCCGCGCTCTCCGTGGGCTGCCAATCGCTCCTGCTTCTGGCCGCTCCTCTCAACCTGGTCGTAGCAGTACGCGCCGCCCCGCATCCGCAGGGAAATACCGCCGCTCCGATCAAGAAGAGCCCCGCAGCCCTAAAGCACAACCCCGCTGCCGCTGCAACCGCGCCCGGCGCTGCGGCTGCCATTCCCCCCGGGCAGTACATCGACAGCTTCACGCTTGCCGATGCCGGCGCTCCTCAGATCGAACTGCATGGCATCGACACCATGCACAACATCTACTTCACGCTGCCCCAGACCCACGTCCCCACCAGCGCCAAGATTCACATCTCGTATGCTTTTTCGCCGGCGTTGTTGCCCCAGCTCAGCCACCTTAAGCTCATCCTCAACGGCACGCTCTTCGCCACCGTGCAGCCGACTCCGGGGCAGATGGGCGGCTCCGACAGCCGCGACGCCGAGGCGGATTTCAATATTCCACCCGAGCTGCTGGTTCATAACAACACCCTGACCATCGAGTTCATCGGCCACTACACCATGGTCTGCGAGGATCCCGCCAATACCACCCTGTGGGCGCGGGTGCACCGCAACTCCTCCATCGAGATCCATGGCAATCAACTGCCCATGGCAGACGACCTGAAGCAGTTGCCGATGCCGTTTCTCGATCCCGCCGTGATTGCGCCGCTCAGTATTCCGATCGTCTTTCCCTCGGCGCCATCGTTTAAAGCCATCCAGGCCGCGGGCGTTCTCACCAGCTACTTCGGCCTGCTTTCAGAAAACCGCCCCGTCCGCTTCCCCGTACACATCGGTGCGATTCCCCCAGGCAACGCAATCGTGATTGCCGACAGCACCGCGAACCTGCCCCCGGGACTGATGCTGCCCCAGGCCAGCCTGCCCACGGTGGCCATGCGCACCAATCCAAACGATGCCTACGGCAAGGTGCTCATCATCACCGGCGCCGATGCCAACCAGACTCTGGCGGCGGCCCAGTCCGTGGCCCTGCACAGTGACATGCTCAACGGCGCGCAGGCCACCATCGATAACCTTCGCCTGCCCGGGAAACAGGGGGCTGACGGCGCCCCGCGCTGGGCCACCACCGATCACACCATCGCCCTCTGGGACTACGCCAACGCCGCGCAGTTGCAGGGCGACGGCACTGCGCCCCTGAACGTCTACTTCCGCATCCCGCCGGATATCTACTACAGCGACCAGCGCCCCAACACCGTGCTGCACCTGGTCTATCGCTACAACTCGATTCCCATCGGCCCCATCTCCAGCATGCAGGTGCGCATCAACGACGCCTTCCTCGGTTCGGTGCCGCTCAAGCCCGGCCAGGAGGTCTCCGCGCGCATGCAGACCGAGGTGCCGATCCCGGTCGTCAATCTGCGCCCCTTCTCCAATTCGCTCTCCTTTGACTTCACCTTCCAGTTGCTCAAGAAGGGCGGCTGCCAGGACACCACGCCCATCAATATGCAGGGCGCAGTCCTTCGCGACAGTTACATCGATCTGCGCGGCTATCCGCACTACGCCGCCATGCCCAACCTGGAGACCTTTGCCAACGCGGGATTTCCCTTTACCCGCTTTGCCGATCTGAGCGAAACCACCGTGGTGCTGCCTCCCGATCCTACCGAGCAGGAGATCGAGACCTTCCTGACGCTCATGGGGCACTTCAGCCGCCAGACCGGCTTCCCGGTCCTGCGCGTCAACGTCACCGGGAACGAGGCCCTGCGCAGCGGCGCCAATACTGACTTCCTCGTCATCGGCTCCGGCGACGATCAGCCCGGCTTCGACACTCTGCAGAACAGCCTGCCGGTTTCGCTGCGCAGCGGCGAGTTTCAGGTACATGACACCCAGGGCTTCTTCCAGCCACTGCATCGCGCCTGGTGGAAGGTGCAGTCCAACGAGCACACCGAGTCCGGCGACCTGACGGCAGGCGGCACGCCCGACGCTGTCATCGAGGGCATTGAGTCGCCGTTCGCTCCCGGCCTCAACCGCAGCGTCGTCGCCATTCACCTCAAGGACGCCGCCGCTTTTGCGCCTTTCATGAGCACCTTCATGGACGTGCAGCAGGCCAGCGACATCTCCGGTTCCGTCGCTGTGCTGCACGGCACGCAGTTCCAGTCCTTCCGCATCGGCGCGCATATCTATCACGTCGGCTCGCTGCCCTGGTGGACACGCCTCACCCTGTGGTTCATGCAGGTGCCGTGGCTGGCCGCCGTCATCGTAGTCGTCTTTGCCTTCCTGCTCGCCATCTGGACCCGGCAATGGTTGCGCGGAAGAGCGCGAGCACGTTTGAGAATGACCGAACGCTAAGGTTGGGGGGATGAATCCGCGGCGGCAAGCAGATGCCGGACGGGTTGCGGATTTACTTCCCGGTTTTGCACTTCTTGTAGCCCGCCGGACAGTGTAGTCTGCGGCGGAGATCATTCCCCGGCGGTGGCCGGACGGGAGCTTTGAGAAAGCCGCATGTCAGTTGGAAAATTCTTAACGATGGGCTTTCGAAGCATCCGGGCCGGAAGGCGCTCCCTCATGGTCCTGCCCTTGTTTCTCGCTCTCTGCGCATCCGGCGGCTGTCGCGAGAATTCCTGGCCATTGTGGGAGACCTACTCGGCGCGTTTCATCGACGGACAGGGAAGGGTCATCGATCCCCAAAGCGATCAGCGCACCACCTCGGAAGGCGAAGCCTACGCCCTCTTCTTTTCGCTGGCCGCCAATAACCGCTCCACCTTCGACCGGGTGCTGAGTTGGACCCAGGCCAACCTGGCCCAAGGCGATCTGCGCAGCCATCTTCCCTCCTGGCTTTGGGGAAAGGATAAGGACGGCAGCTGGCACGCCCTCGATCCCAACTCTGCCTCCGACGCCGACGTATGGATGGCTTACACGTTGCTCGAAGCCGGGCGGCTGTGGAAGTTCAAGCCCTATGAGACGCTGGGCCGTTCCATGCTCACCCATATCGCCAAGGACGAAGTCGCCGACCTGCCCGGCTTCGGCCCCATGTTGCTGCCCGGACCGGTGGGTTTTCAGCATGGCAACAACTGGATTCTGAACCCCAGCTATCTCCCGCTGTTTCTCTTCGACCGCCTCGCCGCTGTCGATCCGCGCGGGCCATGGATGCAGATTGCCGTACGCATTCCTACCCTGCTGGAGCAGAGCTCCCGTCATGGCTACGCGATGGACTGGGTGGAATACGTGCCCGGCGATGGCTTTTATCCCGCCGGTGAGCAGACCCCCGGCGGCGACAAGAACAACAGCGGCACCGGCGGCAGCTACGATGCCATCCGCGTCTACCTGTGGGCGGGCATGCTCGACGCCAAGACCTCCGGCCGGCGACGCATGCTCAACGCCATTCCCGGCATGGGCGCCTACCTCGCCGATCACGATGCCCCACCGGAAAAGATCAGCGAACAGGGCATTCCCATCGCCCAGGATGGTCCGGTAGGTTTTTCGGCGGCGGTGCTGCCGTACCTGCGCGCAATCCCCGGTCAGTCCCGGAGCAGCGCCCGCCAGTTCATCCGGATGGCGAAGGAGAAAGATCCCGCTTCAGGGCTCTACGGAAAAAACCAGACCTATTACGACCAGAATCTGGTCCTGTTTGCCACGGGGTTCCTCGATGGACGATTCCGGTTTGGCCCAGGCGGTGAACTGAACGTAGAATGGAAGCTCCGATGAAGTCTGGCTGGGGAGCATGGGGAGTGCGTGCGCTCACGATCGTCTGCCTGCTTTGGGCAGCACAGGCGGGCTCTGCCCAGCGCAAAGCCACCACCAATGCAGTGGATGCCACCCGCGCCGCGCTGGTGCAGAAGGCGCATGCGCTTGAATCGCGCGGCCGCCCCGACATGGCGGTCCAACTCTGGCAGCAGGTGCTGCTCTCCGATCCCAGCAACACGGAAGCTCTTG
>JAJXUS010000278.1 GCA_021782675.1 Acidobacteriota bacterium | reverse complement strand
ACATGCCCGCCAATCGAGGCCGCCTGAAAATCTCCGTGATTGAGCGTCGCGTCCACGTTGCCGCTGAGACCGGTGATCGAGGCATCGCCGTGCGTGGCGTTGACCTGGACGGAGGCGGTGCGTGGGATCGTGATGGTGAGGTTCGAGCGCAGATTGCTTGCGCTATCCACCGTAATCATGGCCGAAGAGCCGGAGACCGTCACGCGAGGACGGTGAGCGGCAAAGACCTTCTGCGCATCGTCATCCGTGCCGCCATAGACGACGGCGTGGCTGATGACGACGATCTGGTTCCCGTCTCCGGCGGCAATCTGAACATCCCCCCGAGGGTCCTGAACCTGGATCTGGGGCGCGGCGCCCGTGGCAATCGTCGCGGTGACCGCCTCCATATCGCGCGTGTGCTGAGGGCCGGCAAACGCACTGAAGAAATCGTCGCTGTCATTGCCAAACTGCGACTCCCACGGTCCGTGAAAGTGCTGCCATCCGCTGGCAAGGCCGCCGATGAACAGCAGAAATATGACCAGGCCGACATAGCCGCCGAAGGAACGGCCACCCACACTTCCAGTTCGGGCGTCGATGAACCACTCAAAGAGTGCGGCCAAGCCCAGAACAATCAGCAGGACAGGCCACCAGTGGCCGTACCACGCCCAGAAGCTGTCAGCGGCAAGTCTGCCCGTAACCAGCAGCAGCGATAGCACACCCACGCAGATCAACAGCACCGGACCAATCAGCGATGGACGGCGAAGAGCGCGGCGCTGTGCGCGCAACACCTGCCGCTGAGCCTTCCACGCATGGCGCTGCTGGTCGCGCTGATAGCGCCAGTAGTTGCGCGGATCGCCGACGTAAGGCTGGCCCGAATAAGGCGGCTGATTGGGCGGGTAAGGTGGATAGGGCGGACGACCGCCCGGCGGTGGCGTGCTCATGAGCGATGCTCCTCTCCGGGGTCGCTTGGCTGCATCTCGGTCGAAGCCGGGTGCGCCGACAGGGAAGTCCATGGGCTGACCGGAACAAGTCCGGTTGGCTCGGTCTGGGTTGTACTCTGGGCGGCAGTCTGCGTCCAGGCCGGTGCCTGCTGTGCGCCGGTGGAATCCGCGGACGGATATGCGGGTGGAGGATAGCCCGGAGGCGCGTAGCCGGAGGGTGCGTAACCGGAGTAATCCGGCGGCGGCATGGCGGCGATTGCTGCGCGCTCCGCCAGGCCCAGAACCCCCAGCAGGATCAGATACAGCGGCCAGGCATGATCCCATGTGAGGATGCTCAGCTGGTCCAGCAGGGCGATGACGCCGGTCAGCAGCAGCAGCAGCGGCCAGCGCAGACGACGCAATGTCAGAGCACGATTCCAGTCGTAGTTGAAGGGGTTCATGAGCGTGGACCTCCTATGCCGGTGCGGCTGATAATCAGCCAGACTCCAAGGCCGATGAGCAGCAACGGCCAGCTAAACCGCATGATGCCAGCCACAAAGCCCATGCTTTGCAGCAGAAAAAGAACGCCAAGCGCAATCAGCACCACGGCTCCAATCGGCAGATTGCGCTGCGGAACCACCGGCGGCACCGGCGTGTAGATTCCTGGGTCCGCCCAGGGATTGGGCGAGACTCCTCCAGGATTTGTCGGGGCAGCGCCCGTATACGGCTGAGTGAATGGCGGAGTTGAGGCGGAAGCGTCAGGTGGAGGTGGCGCAGACCACGGCTGACTGTCGCCGAAGGGCGCCGGCGGAGTTCCGGGCTGTGGGCGCGCCTGGGAGTGCGTGCCAAAGTTGAGCCAGCTTCCCAGCTCGTTGATGCCAAAGGGATCGGGCAGCGGCAGGCCGTCGCGGCGGGCGCGCGCGGTGTGGAAGGCCTCAAAGGACTGGTAGAGGATCCAGGCGGCGATGAAGAGGCCGACGATGCTGTAACGGTCGGTGAGCGTGACCAGGACGGCAAAGATCACCACGTGGACCATCCCTTTGAAAAACTGGCCGTTGTACATGGCTCCCACGCCGGGAAAAAGCCCCAGAAATGCGGCAAGGTTGGGGTTGGGCAGGCCGGAGATGGGTGGGTACGCACCCGGCATGGGTGAGCCGGGCATGGGTGAGCCGGGCGCAGAATAGGTCTGGTATCCCGGCGCCGCCAAGCGACACACCGAGCAGAAGACCTGGCCGACGGGCGTACGCTGCACACAGTCGGCACACAGGGCTTTGCCGCAGCTCTGACAATAGGCGGAAGCCGCCACCTCGGGATGATTTACGCACTGCATGGCTGGCTCCTTTCAGGGGCGGTCGCCGGTTCTGCGACAGAGTTGCGATCAAGGCCGGGTTCCACGATAGCCTCGACGGGGCCCTGGCTCTCGATCAGCAGGGGCGGGTTGACTGTCTGCTGAGGAGCGGTGTGAGGGTCCGGCAAACCACCCTGCCTCATGCGAAGCTGGCTTCCTCCGCCCGGCTTCTGTGGCTCGGCCTGTGGGGTATTGTCCGTCGAGTGCTGCATCTCGTGCACGCGTGACTCCACCTCATACAGAAATCGCAGATGGTCATAGTAGCGAACGACCGGCGTCGATGCTGTAGCGATTCGCCGCTCGAGTGCGGCACGCATCGAGCCTGGATTCAGCTCTGGTGGATGCATCTGGCGCAACTGCGCGCGCGTCAGGCTCAGTGTCAGGGCGATCGAGAAAAACGCCATCGCGGCGGTCATCATCAGGCGCGGCTCGGAGAATCGGTAGAGCCATGCCATGCGTCCGGCGGGCTGCTGCCAGACGGGGATCGCAACCGTGCCCGCAGCCTGCGGAATCGCTGTGACAGACACCGCCCCCGGGCCGGTCTGGCGCAGAATATCCTCCACCAGACCGACTGGCGGCTCGGGCGCGGCATCCAGACAGGCCAGCCACTCACGCCCGCACGAGGATTGCTCCAGCAGTGAGGAGCAGTTGGCGCAGGCTGCCTTGTGCTGGTCAAAGAATGCCTGATCTTCTGCAGAAAGTTGCTGATCCAGCGCGTCCACCAGCATCGTCTCCCAACGCCCGCAGGCAGGCGAGGCGGGCGGATGAATGCGCTCGCGGCTCAGGTTGGAGTCGTGGTCGATCATGGCTACATCACCTCCTTTTTGTTGCACTCCAGCAGGCGGGCCAGCTCGGCGCGCCCGCGGCTGATGCGGGATTTCACAGTACCCTCGGGAATCGACAATACCTGGGCTATTTCTTTGTAATCCATCTCCTGCAGGTCGCGCAGGATCACGGCCTCACGCAGCTCCGGAGAAACCTGCGCCAGCGCTTGCTGCACCATCCGCTGCATCTCGAGGCGCGAAAGCTGATCAAGCTGGCCTGGGACATGGGTCGTGGACGGAGCCACTGGAACAGATCCGCGATCTTCGCCGCCCTCGGCCCATCCCTCATCCAGGCTGGAGGTCAGTCGCTGGTTACGCGTCCGGCGGAAGTGGTCGATGAGCAGATTGCGCGTCAGCGTGGTGATCCAGACTGGCAGCGATCCGCGATCGGCGTCAAAACTCTTCAAGCTGCTGTAGATGCGCAGGAAGACCTCCTGCGTCAGATCCTCAGCGTCTGTGCCGGAGCCGGTGAAGCGATAGCAGATGGCATAAACGCGGCGATGATGCGCACGAACCAGTGCAGCCCAGGCGGCGGAGTTGCCCAGCAGGCACTGCTGCACCGTCGCTGACCCGTCCATCTCCAACTGTGCCTCCCGCTGCGCGGTTCCACTCACAGACTGAGCCGTAGGTTCCTTCAGGAACTCCATCTGCGCGTCAGCTCCGGCATCTCCGGCGATCCGCTCACGGCTTGCGGACCGTGATTCTGAACCACGGCGCGGAGATTGCCAGATGCCTGGGGTCCAGCTCATTGTAGACGCAGTTGCCATGCTCGGGGATACGCAGGCGGGTTGCAATTTGTTCCATGGCCGCAGGAGTCCGACGGCACAAAGAAAACGGGAGCGCTGGTGAGCGCTCCCGGCAGGTAGGATTTCCCCTGAAAACAGCGAATGTTGAGCCAATGCGGTCAGTAGCGCTCCTGAAACTCCGGT
>JAJXUS010000277.1 GCA_021782675.1 Acidobacteriota bacterium | reverse complement strand
CCTGCGCGAAGGCCGCTACGCCCACGGCACCTTCTTCGCGCCCACCGTCGTGGGTGCCGTCACCCCGCGCATGCGCATCGCCCGCGAAGAGGTCTTCGGCCCGGTCGTGAGCCTGCTTGAATTCGACACCTTCGAGCAGGCCATCGCGATCGCCAACGATATCGACTACGGCCTTTCCACCGCGCTCTACACCCGCGACGTCAACCGCGCCTTCGCCGCCATCCGCGACCTGGAAGCGGGCATCACCTACATCAACGCCCCCACCATCGGCGCCGAAGTGCATCTGCCCTTCGGCGGCGTCAAGCACACCGGCAACGGCCACCGCGAAGGCCTCGGCGCCCTCGACTTCTTCACCACCTGGAAGGCGGTCTACGTGGATTACTCCGACAAGCTGCAGCGCGCGCAGATCGATAATGCAGAGTAAGCAAATCGACAACGCGGAATAATTTGAGATTCAGAGCAGGGAATCTGTACCGCCGGTCTCCTGACCGGCTGTACTGTGAGTCTCCAGACTCACAGCCGCCAACTGGACTGCGCACAGGTGGCAGACCGCAATCTCAACCCGCCGCCCACGACTCAATAGGGATAGTGATAATGCGGGGGCGGCCGATACCCCGGTCCCCGCAGTACCCGCACCGGGAACAGAAACAGCGCGCCGATCAGCGCCAGCACCCCGCCCACCGCCACGCCAACAATCCGAAACGGCAGCAGAACCAGCCACACCAGCGGATACAGCACCAGCGCCAGCAGCGCCAACGGCCAGCACAGCACCAGCAGAATGCAAAAAAGCAGAAACTTCACCATGGTCTTGGCACCTCGCGCAGCCACGCCTGGCGTCGGCTCATCAAGGTACGCCACCAACCATCCGCTGGTTCCCGGCAAGGCGCGTCTGCACCAACAATGGTGCACCTTAGCCAACATTACCTTCCCTCCGCGGAATGCCCCCGGAAATACCTCGGCGGCACGATCTAATTTCCTCTGGACAACCGCTGCGGTTGAGGAGAACAATTCCTGCACGATGCGGTAACGGTCCCCCGCCGTTGATGTAATCCGCTCAGTTCCCTTGGGTAGCCAGGAGAAGCGAATATGGCAACCAAGCCTTACGACCAGATGACGCGCGAAGAACTGGACGCCTGGTACGAGCGCCACCAGCGCTGGCGCGGTGTGCGCGTCTTTCTCGTTCTGCTCATCGTGTCTGCGATTGCATGGGCCGCATGGTCCACGCTCCGCGCATGGAACGCGCACACCCAGGCGCACATTCGCGCCGAACAGCAGCGCCAGGCGGAGGAGCTCAGAAATATCGAGATTCAGGAAGACGCCACCGGAGCATCGGAGCGCCCCTGCGGCCCCGCGGAGAGTGTCGACTGCAACGCGCAGCCGCAGTTGAATGCGCCGCACACCATCGTTACAGCGGCGCCCGTTCCGGTATCAACGACCCGATAGCGCGCGCAAAAAAGCCCTCCCCCGCTACTCGAATCCCGGATGCGCCGCACGGTTTGCGTTGGGCACCAGTTGCCGGTAGACGTCAGCAGGAACCTGCGTCTGCCAGTGATTGGTAGCGCGCGCAAACAGCACCATGCCGAAAAAGATCGCAGCCAGCAGGGCCACCATGCCCAGCGGCGTTACCGGGCGGCGGTAGCGCGGCAGCGGCCGGCCCGCAGCTTGGCCGCCCCGCGGTAATGAGAACTGCAACGCGCCCTCGGCCGGGCAGGCGGCCACGCAGGCCATGCAGGCCGTGCACTCCACCGAGCGAATCTGCACCAGCTTGTCTACCGCCAGCCCCGCCGGGCAGGCATGCGAGCATTTTCCGCAGTCAATGCACGCTGAGGTGTTGCGCCGGATCTTCAGCGGACTGAGCAGCGATGCCAGCCCCATCAACGCGCCGTACGGGCAAAGATAGCGGCACCACACGTTCTCCACCACCACCGACAGAATCACCAGCGCCGCCAGCACTACCGCCGCCGTCTCGCTCAGGTGGCGGAAAAAGTTGAGCATCTTCACATCGGCAAGCAGGCCATAGGGCGTCTGCATAAACTGCTCCAGCACCGCGGCCGTCATGGTGCCGATGAAGTAGAGAAAGAATCCCAGCAGCAGATACTTCAAGCCGCGCAGCGGTATATCCAGCCAGCGGGGCAGGGAAAAACGGCGCCCGAAGATCCTCATCCCGAGCGCCGCCAGAATTTCGGAGAAGGTGCCCACCGGGCACAGCCACGAGCAGAACGACTTCTTCGCAATCACGCTCATCGATAGAAAGGCGATGAACAGAAACATCGCCGCGGGATGAATCGCCGGCACCCGCCCCGTCATTAGCAGCACCTTGAAGTTCATCAGCCCGGCAATCGGCAGCCAGCCTTCCGCGCCGGCCGGCCGCGCTATCTCCGCTCCCACCCCTCCGCGCTCAAAGAAGCGCACCCATAAATAGAACTGCAGCCCCAGCCACAGATTCAGCGCCGCAAACAGTCCCTGCACAATGTGGCGGGTGCGCTGCGAACGATCCCCCGCCAGTCGACGCACCAGCGTTTTTCGTTCCTTGCGGGGAGTGGAGAGAACAGCCGGTGCCGCGCCCATGGAGAATCTTCCCTTCTGAAAAACACCATAGGGAGTGCGCCCCCGCAAGACCTATGACTTAGGTCACTGGGCGCCAGATCACTGTGCGCCAGATCACTGTGCGCCAGCAAAAGCGCGGCCATCATCGAGGGAGAATCGGCACAAACCATATCCGGCGCACGCCACGCGCCACTGCAGCCAGCGCAGGAGCAGCCGCCCCCGATGCGTTAGAAGAAGCGCTCCGCATCAGCGGAAGGGAGATCTAAAATGATGTCCGAGGTCAGACCTCAACATCGAAATGTGCCCCGCGCATTCAAGCCTCATCCAGTCGTATCTCATATTGAGGTACCATGTCCCGCAGTAAAGCGATTTGACAAATTCGCTGGAATCACTACAGTAATCATGGGCGTTCAGACGTATCTGCGCGCGTTCCGAATTCAGTACACGTAACATTTGCGGAGAAAAGCATATGGAAGTGCCAGTGTCATACCAAAAGGCAAAGGTAGGACCTCCTGCCAAACCCGGCCTTGCGAAGGTCGAGCTCCTCTTCGGTGCCGGTGAGTCCCCGGCACTGCGTCTCTTTCAACCTCGCGCCCTCGCCGGCCGCGCCCTCGTCGCCTTCGCCGCGCTGCTTGCCCTGACGCTCATGCTCGCGCCCGTCGGCGCCTTGGCGCAGGAGTTCCGCGGCACCGTCAGCGGTACCGTGGCCGATCCTACCGGCGCTGTCATCTCCGGCGCCAATGTCACCATCACCAACGTGAATACCGGTGCTGTGAGCAAAACCACCAGCGACGCTTCGGGACAGTATGTTGTTCCCTTCCTCCTTCCCGGCGAGTACTCCATTCACGTCAGCGTTGCCGGCTTCCAGGAACTCACGCGCAATGGCATCACCCTGCATGCGCAGGAGCACCCCATCATCAACCTGAAGCTGGAAATCGGGCAGGAAACACAATCCGTCACAGTCACCGAGGCGGCTCCGCAGCTGGATCTCGCCAATGCTTCCGTGGGATCCGTCATCTCCACCGCCTCTGTGGCAGATCTGCCTCTTAACGGCCGTACTCCTACCACCCTCTCCGAGCTCTCGCCGGGTGTCATCACCACCGCGGCCCCGCAGCAGATTCACCCCTTCGACAACAACGCCGGCAACTCCTGGTCCATCGGCGGCACGCCCAATCAGGTCAGCGAAGTCCTGCTCGACGGCTCGCCCGACCTTACTTTGCTCGGCGCCCTCGCCTACGCCCCCACCCAGGATTCGGTCTCTGAAGTCTCGGTGCGTCCCTTCGATACCGACGCCAGCTTCGGCCACACCATCGGCGGCGTCATCAACCAGGTGACCAAGAGCGGTACCAACAGCCTGCACGGTTCGGCCTACGAATTCGGCCAGATCTCCGGCATCGACGCCAACACCTACTTCAACGACCGTAATAACAAGCCCACGCCGACCTTCCACTTCAA